>NZ_JANLVV010000339.1:0-16377 GCF_031364185.1 Salinibacterium sp.
GGTCGCTCTATGGGAACGCGACGGTCGAACGCGGCGGGGCCGGTATCCGCCTGTGGGGAAGCGGTCCGTCGTTCAGTGCGTTCGCGCTGCCCGGCGTCGCGCTGCCCGACTTCGCGGCGACGGGAACGGCGCGTGAACTCACGCCGTAACGTGCGCTCCGGCGTGTTAATCGTGGCTCGAACGGATGCTAGTCTCTTACGGTGCCAGACGGCGCTGTGCTGTTTGCAGCGCCGCGCAATCGAGGTGGTTGGATAGGCGCAGTTGGTGTGATCATCAGGTCACGCCCCCTTAGCTCATTGGTAGAGCACTTCCTTGGTAAGGAAGAGGTAGTGGGTCCGATTCCCACAGGGGGCTCGGTGTTGGGAGCTTCGGCAGGGTCGCAAGCTTTGGCGCCGGATGGCTGAGTAGCTCAGTTGGTGAGAGCGCACGACTCATAATCGTGAGGTCGCGGGTTCGAATCCCGCCTCAGCTACCACGATAAGGCCCCGTATTCCGCGTGTTTACGGGGCTATTTGTTTCACCGGGGCAGTCACATCCCACGAAACCCCCACAACTGTTTCAGTGCGAACAGCGTCGAGACGGTTTGAAACGGCGTCCAAGTCGTCTTCAAACAGATCCGCGTAGGTGTCCAGAGTCATCGCCGCAGACGCGTGACCGAGCATTCGCTGAACCGCTTTTGGGTTGGCCCCGGCGCTAATCGCCATGCTCGCAGCAGTGTGACGAAGGTCGTGCGGGGTGATGAACGGGAAGTCACCGTCGACGGCCTGGCACTTCCTCACGGCCCTTACGAACCACCCAGTGTCGCTCGATGTCTTCACCATGTGCACATCGCCCGCACCGAACACGAGTTGGTCTCTTCGCTTCCCTTCGCAGGACTTGGCGAGGTGCTCGGCAAGAAACTTTGGGAAGGGCACGCTGCGATTCTCGTGTGTCTTCGGAGTGCCGACAATCACCGTCCGGCCGATGTGCACTGCGTTCTCCTGAATGAGCATGCGTCGTCGAAGCATGTCCAGCGACGAGACCCTGAGGCCGATAGCCTCGCCCCACCGAACGCCCGTATAGGCAAGTGTGTAAACGAGCGTGGTGTGGTCGATGCAGTGCGTCACGAGCAGTTCGACCTGAGCCCCAGTTAGGTAAGCGCGCTTTTTTCGAGTCTTCCTTGGGAGCTTGACGCCTCTAGCTGGGTTGGAGGTGATGCGGCGGTCTCGCACCGCGACGTCGAGGATCGCCGCGAGCACACCGTAGGCGCGGATCACGACTGTGGCGGACCGTTGCTTCGCGTCACCGGCCGATAGCCTCGCGACCCACGATTGGACCTCGGAGAACAGGATGTCACCGAGTCGCCGGTCCCCCCAGAACGGTTCGACGTGTATGCGCCAGGCCGACTCGACCGCTGCGAATGATGATGGCTTCATATGTGATCGGTTCCCGATCCAATCGGTACCGAGCTCACGAACGGTGACGCGTGCGGTCTTGGGGTCGACGTACTCGCCACGGTTCGTTGAGACGGTGATGTTCGCGAGATAGTCCTCGGCGTCACGCTTGCGTGTAAACCCGTCTTTCTGCCGTGACTTGCGGTCCGGGTCTCGATATTTGACGCGGTACCGACGGCCGTCTGCGATCTCGTAGCTGCTGACACTGCCCATTAGATTCTCCTCTTAGCTCGTCGAGCCTCGTGAGATGGACATGCGGCAGAAGTCGCCGCATGTCCCTCAGTGCAGCCACGAACCGTGGCCGCCCGGGCTCGGCTCGGTCGTTCTGATGGAAGAGATCCCATGCCCGTGTACCTCACGCCCGACCAGGTTGTCGTGATGCTCCCCGGCGTCAGTCGCGGACAACTGGCCCAACTTCGATTTGACGGCTCCGGCCCGCCGTTCAGGAAGCCCACGGCGAAGACCGTCCTGTACGTCGAGCATGAAGTGATTGAGTGGGTCGAGAGCACGAGGCGAGCAAGGTCCTAATCACGACCGATCTCATCGGCCCCAGGACGGGACGCACGTTCTTCTATCTCAACGCCAAATTCTCGGAAGAGCTTCACTGCCGACTCATCCTGGACCAGCCGGTTCCAGGCATTCTCATAATCCTGTGGCGCTCCGAAATTGATCAGAGGCGCGAACGATTCTTCAGCGGTCGGCACCATCTCACCCTCTGCGTGATCGCCCGAGGTTGCTTCATCGTATGCACGAATCGCTAGAACAAAGGATTGATGTTCCCATGTAGCAACGGCGGAGTCCCAGCGCATGATCTGGACCTGATCTAAATAGGTTTTCGCCGATCGCTCGAGTTCCGTTCGAAGGCGCCGTGGTGACTTCGGATCCGGGTCAGCGAGCGTCTCGACAGGCGTGTTGACCATCGAAGCAAGGGAGACGGCCTCGGCGACTGAGACCTTACGGTCACCCTTCTCGACTTTGTAGACGGTGGCCTGCGTCCATTTGAAACCGTGATCGGTCATCAGGGCGGCAACAAAGTCTTGAGTTAGGCCGCGTGCGATGCGGGCCCTCCTGAAGGCTTCAGCGAAGGCTTCATCGGACGCTATAAACGACTCGCTCGTACTATCCATAAGCGAATCATACTGAAAAACAATCTAAATTGCATTGGAGTTGCACGAACTATTGGATTAGTATAGAAAGGAGTCCTAACGCCCTACAGATTGGATTATTGTGGAGAAGTACCTCAGCCCTCGCGAGGTGTGCGAGATCATCCCCGGCATGACCGAAGGCCTCCTGAACCAGATGCGGTTCCGGGGCGATTCGATCCCATTCATCAAGGTCACCCCTCGGAAGGTTATCTACCGCCTGAGCGTGATCGAGGCTCACCTTGAGTCCAAAGAGCGGACGAGCACTCGAGAAAACCTGTCGGCCTAGCGCAGCGCACGAGCGAGGCCGGGAGCCACGATGACGAACGACGAACTTGTAACTCACACTAATCACAAGCGGCACGCAATTCAGGTCGCCGAGGCGCTGGACGAACTGCGGGATCGAGACCCGGTGACCGGGTTGCTCCTAACGAGATACATCACGAGCTTGCGGGCCGAGAATGCTCGTTACCGTGCACAGCGCAGCGACCCGAAAGGGGCAATCTAAGTGGCCGTCGGCACGGCGGGCAGCTTGTCGGTTACGTGCGGCCCGAATGAGCCGGTAACCATCGGCGTGACCACGTTCCACACCGAGGGCGAGCCCACTGTGGAACTGATCGTTATCGAGGTCCCGCACGCAACCTTCATGGGCTTGACGAAGGCCGAAGGTATCGATCTCGCCAGAATGATCCTCGACGCGACCGACCTGTTGGACCAGCCCGTTAGCCCTCGGGTGGTGATCACCTGATGGCCTCGACCTCCCGCAGGCTACCTGTCGAACAAACGAGGGCGACCTATGCCGTGGTTTAAGGTTGATGACGGATTCCACGGTCACCCCAAAGTAGTAGAACTGAGCCTGGGCGCCGTGGGCCTGTGGACCCTGGCCGGCAGTTGGTGCGCCAAGTACCTCACCGACGGCGAGGTGACCATGGGCGCGATTGTTCGTCTGGGTGGCAACAACGACGTCGCCGCCGAGCTCGTCGCAGCGAAGCTGTGGATAGTCAACGATGACGGTTACACATTCTGGGACTGGCCCGATTACCAGCCGCTGAAGATCGCCGTTGAAGCCGAGCGAGCTGCATCGCAGGCTCGGATGAGAGAAGTGCGCGCCAAGAAAAAGGGTGTCGCGTCAGCAGATGTTCGGGCGAACGAACCTAGAACAACATCGGAACGTTCGGAAGAACAAGCGCCGAACGATTCCCGAAGTTCGGAAAATGTTCGCCTTACCCCGTCCCTGTCCCAGTCCCTTGAAAAGAGTGTGCAGCACGAGGCTGCACGTGACGATCTCGATGCCGAGTTCGATGAGTTCTGGGTGGCATACCCACGCAAGCAAAGTAAAGCCGATGCTGCGAAGGCTTACAGGATCGCGCGGAAGACAACAGCGGCGAAGACGATCCTCGATGGCACCAGGGCGTACGCGCTGCTGCATGCCGGTGATGACAAGAACTTCCTGAAGCTTCCGGGTGGTTGGCTTCGCGATTCCAGATACCTCGACGAGGTCATTCCGCCGTCCCCGCTGAAGGATTCGGCTGGGTACGATTCGGCGGAAGCGGCCGAAGCGGCTCAACGTTTCGCGACCGCTCGAGCGTTGTCGCCGCTCGTAGAGGTAGCTCGAATGTGCGAGCGGCACGACGGCTACCCGAGGCCGTGTGCAGCGTGCGAACGTCAGGGAGAGATTGCCGCTCTGCTTCCCGAGGGGGCGAGCTTCTGATGCTGACTGCAGAGATCGACCTTGGCGTTCGGTGTGACTCGCATGTGGGCGAGGCCTTCCCCCCGCGCTGTGCCGCCTGTACGGCCGCTGCCGGCGCCGACGGGGTACTCACTGAGCGAGTACCCCCTTCCACCTCACCGCGTCTGTTGTCACCCTGCCCGCTTCACGACGGCTACTTCGTGTACGGATCGCTGCCGTGTGACCGCTGTGACCGCGACAGCCTGCTCGAGACCGGAGATCCCCAATGAACAACGACAGCAGCTTCGCGACTATCGAAGAAGACGACGGCGAACTATCGAAGAAGACGACGGCGAACTGGCCATCGTCGACCTGGAGCTTTTCCGCAAAGAGGTGGTCGGGCTCGTGGCCGCGATGACGACCTCTTCCGGGGACCCCATCGGGCTACTCGTCGCGATCAGGGCGCGCTCGCAGTCGGTCGCCTACTGCCGTGAGCTCGTGCTGCACGTGAACGAAATTTGGGTGCAGTGGTTCTCGGCAGAATGCCCGACATTTCAGATGACCGCCTCGCTCGCCCAGTTTCAAAAGTTCGTCACCTGGACGCGGATGATGTCGATCACCGTCCCCACTGCTGTCGCGGACTCATCCGATCCCGCAACCAATGACGTCGGTACGGCCGACCCCACCCCCGGCACATCTGATGCCGGAGATTGCTAGTAGCTATGTTCGAAGCAGGCGCGATAGCGTTCCGACTCCAGACAGTGGGTCAGGAAGTATTCAAGAGGGAACTGACCGAGGCTGAGAGGGCTGTCGAGAAGCTTGGTACGAGCTCGGCTGCGGCCGCGCCGAAGGTTGGCAAGCTCGGGGATGAGTCCGATAAGACCGGCAAGCAGGCGAAGGATGCCGCCGCTGGCACGAAGGACCTGGGCGAGAAAGCTCAGACTGCTGGTCAGAAAGTTGATGCTGCGGCGACGAAGGCGAAGCGCCTCGCGGACGAGACCAGGCGTCTGGCTGCGGAGGCGTGGGCTGCCCGCACACAGGTCGGTACCGCATTCCTGGGTATCGGTGCCGCTGTCGCTGTGGCTGTGGCCATGTCGGTTGCCTCGTTCTCAGACTTCGATCAGGGCATGTCGAACGTGCGGGCCACGACGCAGGCGACCGCCGTGGAGCAGAAGAATCTCGCCGCCGCGTCGTTGGATGCTGGCGCGTCGACGGTGTTCTCGGCACGCGAATCCGCTGATGCACAGAACGAGCTCGCGAAGTCCGGCCTCGGTGTTTCGACGATCCTCAGCGGTGGGCTGAAAGGTTCCCTCGCGTTGGCTGCTGCTGGCGAGCTTGAGGTTGCGCGCGCGGCGGAGATCGCCGCGACGACCCTGCAGGTGTTCGGCCTGAAAGGTTCGGAGGCGTCACACGTCGCCGACCTGCTCGCCGCCGCCGCGGGTAAGGCTCAGGGCTCCGTCGATGATGCGGCCCTCGCCCTGGACTACATCGGTGTCCAATCCGCGCAGGCGAAGATTCCCCTCGAGGAGACCGTCGGCGTCATCGCCCTGCTGGCCAAGAATGGTGTGCTGGGCGAGAAGGCAGGCACCGGGCTACGGTCTGTGCTGTCGTCGCTGCAAAGCCCCTCCTCTTTAGCGTCGAAGACGATGAAAGAGTACGGCATCAACGTGTTCGACGCGGCGGGGAAGTCTGTCGGCTTCTCCGGCATCGCCGAGCAGTTGAAGACCAGGTTCGAGGGCCTCACCGATGCGGAGCGGGCGAACGCTCTCGGGAAAATCTTCGGCAACGAGGCTCTGACCGTTGCGAACATCCTCTACAAGGAAGGCGCCGAGGGCGTCAACAAGATGACCGCCGAGGTTGACGACCTCGGTTTCGCGGCACGCCTGGCAGCGGACAAGCAGGACAACCTCGCGGGGGACACGGAGAAGCTGGGCGGGGCGCTCGATTCCGCTCTGGTGAAGACCGGGTCGACGGCGAACTTGGCGCTGCGCGAAATGGTGCAGCTGGTCACGGGTCTGATCGACTTCTACGGCGACCTCGACCCCGCAGTGCAGGGCACAGCTCTTGCGTTGGGTGTCGGCACGGCGGCGGTGCTGCTGCTCACGGGGACGATCTTCCTCGCTATCCCGAAGATCGCAGCATTCAAGGAGGCGCTTGTAACTTTGAAGACGACTCTGGGTGATGTTGCGCTCAAGGGCGGCGTGGCGATCGTGGCCATCACGGCCATCATCGCTGTCCTGAGTCTCGTGGCCAGCGCCAACGCAAACGCCGCGGCGAAAACTCAGGCGTACGGCGACACGATCGATAAGGTCACAGGGAAAATCACCCAGAGCACCCGCGACATGGCCAAGGAGAACCTGGCCCTCAAGGGCACCTTCTTGGGGCTGGAGACTGGCGCGGATTCCGCGTTCGATGCCGCTAAGAAGATTGGGCTGTCCCTCGACACTGTGACAGATGCGGCGACCGGCAACTCGGATGCTCTGAAAGTCGTCCAGAAGAAGCTTCTTGAAATCCAGGGGATGACTCTCTCGCAGAAGGAAGATGCTTACGGCCTGGGCAATGGTGTGCTCGCGGAGGCGTCAGCTAACAGGGTCGCCGAGGCTGTCCGTGGTGAGTCCTCTTCCATTGAAGAGGCGATCCGGATTGCCCAGCAGAAGGAGGAAGCTGACGCTGGCACGGTCGACTCGAACGAAGAGGTGACAACGTCGTACGGGTCAACCGAGGAGGCCGTGAACGCGGTCACCACATCCCTGCAAGATCTCGCGAAGCAGCTCGATAAGCAGAACGGTGTCAACCTTGACGCTCGTGATGCTGCCCGTCAGCTCGAGGAGGCATACGACAGCTTCGACGCGGCGCTGATCGAGAACGGGCAGACCCTCGACACCACCACCGAGGCGGGGCGCAACAACGAAGCCGCCCTCGATGCCATCGCGAAAGCTGCCCTCGACTCAGGCACAGCCATCATCGACGCCGGCGGCGGTTACCAGGAGTACAAGGCATCCCTGGAGTCATCCCGTCAGGCGCTGCTTGATCGGATCGCGGAACTGGGTATCACCGGCGATGCGGCGCAGACTCTCGCTGACAAGATCCTTGCGATCCCCTCAGAGACTGAGTGGAAGGTGCGGGCCGATACCGCGCAGGCTGACGCTGACCTTGCCGCGTTCGTGGCGCGGTGGGGTGACACTGTCACGTTGACGGGTACTGGTTCACCGAAGCTCGGTTCCGGGATCCGGCAGGCGGATGGTGGGAAGGTCAACTTTTACGCCAATGGTGGCCGCGAGAATCACGTCGCACAGTTCGCCAGGGCGGGCGCCATGCGGGTGTGGGCTGAGCCTGAGACCGGCGGCGAGTGGTACATCCCCGCTTCCCCCGCGAAGCGTCCACGGTCCACACGGGTGCTCGCTGAGGCTGCCGATGAGTTCGGCTACCAGTTGGTGCCCAAAGGCGCCCAGTCGTTCGCTGGCGGCGGTAGGAGCACCCCAACGGATGCGCAGATCATGGGTGGCCGCAAAGCCCCCATGCGCATCGAGGGGACCCTCGACCTCGGCGGTGGGCTCACTGGCTTCATCCGCGGTGTCATCAACGACGAACTGAACGGAGCGATCTAATGGCCGGAATCACGCCATCAAGCGATCGGTGGATCGAGCGACTCGTGGACCGGCTCGCCCAGATTGAGGATCAGTTGCGGACGTTGCAGCAGCCGACAGGTACGTCGATCCTCTCGCTTGCGGACCAGGTGAAGCAGGCCCTAGTGACGTTGAGCTCGCGTGTCGCTTTGGAGACGAACGCTTACCTGTCGGGTGGGTTCTCTACTGGCGGGAATGTGAACGTCACCGGGAGCGTGAACGTCACCGGTCCGGTAGCTGCGACCGGACCGGTATCCGGATCGTCGGGCACCTTCGGGGGCTCCCTCGCTTCACCAGGCGCCGCGTCGACAGACGTGTCACTGATCGCCGGACTGCGCCAAAACGTGTGGCAGTTGTACACCGGTGGCAACACCGGGCTCTATGGCTTCGCACCATCCACTCGCGAAGCGAAAGCCAACATCACCGAGAAGCTCCCGTTCACCGCAGCCCAGGTGCTCGCCTGCACGCCCCGGGCTTACCAGTACCGAGGGCAGATCGCACTCCGTGACGATCCCACGACCGAGGGCCACGACCCTGACCATGTTGTGCCGAACGAGCTGGGGATGCTGGCCGAGGATCTCATCGACAACGGGCTGTCGTGTTTCGTCGAGCACAACGAGGACGGCACACCCCGCTCGATCGACTACGTGACCTTCTCAGCAGTCGCGTTGCTCGAGGTGGTCAGGTCACAACAGAAACAGATCGACGTCCTCTCAGATCGCATCACACGGCTCAGTGAAGGGCTGCCGAGATGATCTCGACTGCGACCCGGCCCCGCACTCTCGGGGGTGAAGCCATCACCTTTTCATCATGCGAGCTAGCGGTAGTAAGACGGCGGGTAGAAGTAGTCACACTCTGGATATGCGGGGTCGGGAATTCCGCGAATGGTGTCACAGACCGCCGGAATGCAACTCAGGTCGTTGTAACCGTCGCTCCCGTTCGAGCGAGTTCCGGCGGGGCACAGGTCAGGGCCGACGGGCTCGGGCGCAACCTCTTCCACGACCGGAGCGGGCGCGGGTGCTTCCACCACGGGCGCGGGTTCCGCAACAGGAGCAACGATAGGCGCGGCAGTCGGTGTCGCGGTCGGTGTGGGGAACTTCTCGCCCTCGTTGACGACGGCGGCAGGCTTCGGGACGGTCTCACCGCTGGGTGCCGCGAGAGCCACAGCGCCGACCGTGATGGATCCGGCGAGAACGATGCTCGCGGCGGTGATGCCGATGATCCCTTTGATGTTCATGCGCGTCACTGTACGCCGAACCACCGGGAATTAAAACCCCTAGATCAGCACCTCGCAAGAGGAAGCGTTCAGCAACGCTGTGCGGATGGCTTGACCACTTACCTCGCCGGCGGGCTGCCGGAAGTCGCACCAGCGCGGCGCACACCCAAGGAGATCTAATGCCCACCATCACAGAGAAGGCCACCGTGGCCCTCGCAACCCTGCAGGATCACGTACGCGACATGGAAGCCGACCTGGGGAAGATCGCCCGCAACAGGCAGGCGAACCCCAACTTCGACTTCGTGTCCGACATGACCGACCCGTTTCGCGAGCCCGGCGGACTGGCCGCATTGAACTCGAACCTCGCATCCCAGCGAGCTCTGCAATACCGGACAGCAGCATTCGCCGCCATGCGAACGCTCGAAGGGCTCACCGGCCTCACCGGTCCGGAGACAACAGCGGTCACTGCGGTGAAGACTCTCGTCGCCGCTGTCCAAACCATCGGCACGCGCGCCCAGGCCGCGGCCCTCATCGCCACCTTCTGACCCGGAGAACATCATGCCCCCATACACAGCCGACGGCCACTTCACCGAGACCCTCACTGAAGCGCACAAAGCCGCGCTTGCCCAGCAACGCATCAGCAGACAGATCGGCGAGGCCAGCTTCCACCTGGGCAAATACACGAGCGAGCCGGCGCTCGTAGCGACGGACAACCCGGGACGGATCCGAGCGGTTGTCACGGGCCTGTACGAGACCACCGCAGGGATCGCCAGAGCGCTGGAGCAGGCGTCAAACTTCAAGGATGACAGCCTCACCCCTGAGGGCCTCGCGGACGCCCGCAGTGACCGCAGGGCGGCTGTGTTCGGTGCGGTGAGCGCTCGCATCGAGGCTCTGTCCCCGCATATCGATCAGTCGTTCAAGGCGGCAGAGAAGGCAGCGGAACCGTTCTGGCCGAAGTTCGATCCTGAGAACGTCGCGCAGGCGGTGCGCACCGATCAGTCGTGGGCTCGGTTGATTCAACCGCAGCTCGACAAAGGCAAAGGCTGGGATGAGATCATCCCCACTCTCGACCATGATGGGCTGCTGGCGGTGGAGCGATTCGCACCAGGGCATGAGGCGGCGAGCCGTTCCAGGTTCGATCAGCACGAGGTCCCGTCATCGCTTGAGGGAATCAAACGCCAGATCGAGCATCGAGTGATTGCGGCAGCGCCGGAAGGGCCCGCTCGCGACGCTCTGCAGGCCCTCGCCGACGCCCATAGCGCCCGTGAGGTGGCACTGGGGACCATCCAGGCACTCTACGGCGTCGAGGAGGCCAATGGCTCGTCTCCTAGCCGCCTGGGCGAGACCCTCACCATGGCACAGATTCAGATCAAGCGTGCGACGTTCGACATCGGCGCCCAGCCGGTACCGGTCGAAGCGGACGTATAGAGCTGCTGCGGTGGCGGGTATGGGGCACGCCACCGCAGCATCACCCGTCGGCCGGGATTGACACGGTCCCGGCCGACCCAACCCAAGGCAGGAGCATCATGAACACACCACACGACGCGGACCCGATCAGGGCAGCACGACGCGCACGCAAGACCGCAGTGAACAAAGCGCTCACCGAACCTATGCAGTGGTATCGGGACGAAACCGCGAAACTTGCCATCACCGACCTGGACGACGACGCGAAAGCAGCAGCCACTCGAGCCATACTGATGGAGATGGGTCAGCGGATGCGGCGCGGCAAAGCGAAAGCGAAAAGGGACAACGCCCCGGGGAAGGTGCTTATGCGCATCATCCGAGCCGAGGTGGAACGAGAACGCTCGGCCAGGGACCACTGACATGCCACTCGGGCCCCGGATGCAATACGGCACCTCAATCGAGAAACGCGCGAAGGCAGCACGACGACAATCAGAACTCGATTCCGCCGGGATACTGACTAATTGGTACGCCGAGGAAAAGACCAAGATCAAGAATGACGTGAATCTCGACGAGCCAGCCCAGAAACTTGCATTACACGCTCTCTTCATGGAGTTCGGGAAGCGATCATCGCGCGCGATTTCGAAGGCGAAACGAGATAACTCCCTCCCGAAGTTCCTCGAGCGCGAGGCCAATGAAGAGATCGCTCGCGGGAACGCCGCGAAGCGGTTATGACAGAGCGCACGCACTGGCCGATGCGCGCAGACCTGAACGCCTGGGAGGAGCTGGCCAACCTCGCCGCGCAGATCGAATCACTTGACGTCGACCGTGCAGAAGACGCAGCGTGGGAGGCCGCCATGGTCACCCTAGTCGCCCGGCGCCTGCCCTACAGCGAGTACATCGTGCGGCGGCAGGAAGCGCTCAGCGCCCGCCTGAAGGCCCGCAAGCGTGAGCAGTCCAACCTCCGGTACAAATACGGCTTCAGGCCCGGCAGCCGGCCCCGCAACCCGAGCCTGATCCGCATGGATGTGAAGAGGTACCTCCGGTTCCGTGAGCACTAACTCCAAGACACTCGTCGGAGGAGCCGGTCAGCGTCAATTTAGGCGCGTCCCCAAAGCGTTCCTGACGCACTGACACTGGAGGAGGTGTCCACAGTATGGACGCCCCCTACCTCCCCGCGACGATGCCACCAAGAGTATGCGCTCAATTTCCACCCCGCTCTGCGATACCGTTCAACACACCCCGGATCGCCCGGCACTAAGGATGGTGGAACTTGGTTACGTTCTCGAAGCGCGTCACTTGTGTGGTTTGTCAGGGTGAGGGTGACGCGGTCTACCGTGAAGTCGGCAGGGATGGAACCGCGTCTCGACTAGAGTCCCTCACCTGTCCCGGCGGGTGCTGGCAGCCCGGAAGCCCGGGCGGCGCCATAATCGAGCAACTTCTAGCCGCGCCGGTTGTGGAGAGGTGATCGATGCCCACCGAATTCGTGTATCTCTATCGCGGGAACATCAACGCTTTGGGCAAGCTGATCCGTCGCGGCGAGCTCCCAGCGGGCTCGGAGAGACTGTCTATCCAGCATTGGGTCAACAATACCGAGCTGGGGGCCCTTGACGCCGCTGAAGGTGACGTCAGCTTGGTGGAGGTCTACCGGGTGCGGTAAGGCCGTCATCCTGATCATGGTACGGGCGACCCTGACGGACACACAGTCGATCCATCCTTGGATCGAGGGCGCGTCACTCCGGGCGGTGCGCGATGCCGATGCAGCAGTAGCGGATTAGTTCGTTGACGAGTTCTTATCTACAGTGAAGCCTCGAACCCGAGAAACTCCTCGGATCACCCTGTCCCCGGAGTGACGTAGATCGTCTTTCGCATCTTCAATCACCCTGTTCATTGTGGCGCCCGAATCCAAAGATCTGAGAACGCGGAAGTATTCTTCCTGTTGCTTAGTCAGTTCAGTCATGCAATTCACCCCGAATCAAATCACGACTCATTAATTGGCCTCAGAATAGCGGCAGCGGCTGACGCTGCACCTGCTGCAGCTTCGCGTGTTCCCTGACTGTCCAGTCGGCTTATAAAGGGATCATCCTCGGCTGAGAAGACCCTGTCAATGGAAAGCACGCCCAGCAGTTCGCGCTCTTTCTTGCCGTGCCAAATCGGCTCCGCATGCACTTCAGAATACTTCCCCGCGATCGCCGAGAAATCGGTTCGGCTGAAGCCGGCTCGCGTTTTGATCGCGATTTTCTCGAAGTCCTCTTCGGTGAGATCTAGGTCTCCCCATTTTTTCGCTACAGCCTGCCAATTGACATAGCTGTGCTTCTTAGTCCGCCAACATTCGCCAACGGCTCCCTTTTCTCCCGACCAAGAGATTCCCGATTGCTGAGGAAACTCCGCAGGCCTAAATCGGCTGACTCTCCTAAGGCGAACCTCAGATCCCGATAATCGCCGGATCTTGCTCCACCGGGTCTCTACAAAGACGCTGACCCCAAGGTGTTCGAATCTGACATCGGCCCACGAGCGAGCTACGAGGATCGCAAGGCTCATTGCCGCTCGCTCAAGCTGGCGTCCTCGTTCAGATCTTCGAGTGTGAATGCGGCGGGAAATCAGTGTGCCGACGTTGTCGACAGCAATAATGGCGAGGCTCATACCCCACACCCAGGCTTCCACCTTCGGCGCAGCAGGAAGGACATCAACTGACTGCAGCACGAATAGTGCCGCAATAAGCCCAGCCCAAATGGCCGCACCAGCGCGAGCCCAAGCCACGATTCTCATCCAAGTCACTCGACTGATCATAGGGATCGGTCGATGTTTTCCTGCGTAATCAGCCGGATCCCTCGACGTTTCCTCGTTTGTTCGACCGCGGCGTCCTGGCAGCCGAGCTGCTGCGCTCCTCGATTTACGATTCGTGGTCGGCACCTGATCGAATTCATCTGCGACTCGACACTCGCGACAGAACGGAGGCTCGAAAATGTCGTACACGCGCGCACACCCGCGCGCGCACGCATAGGCGTGACTAGGCCAACTCATTCACTTGCCTCTTCCGGTGGATTCCGGGGATTCTGAGGGGTTGACCGTGTCGAACGTTCGACAGGGTGGTCATCATCCGCGTTTGTTAGCGGTAGGTGCCGTTGTGGTGGCGGTTGACGTTGTAGAGCGCGTATGAGAGGCGTTGTTCCTCTCGGGTGGGGCGCCCGTTCCGATTAGTTGTCGTGGGTAGTGCGAGGTACTGGTTGAGGAGTTCGTCTTCACGTTCTGCGCGTGCGGCCCACAGGTCGATCTGGCGGGCTTTGACTGCGTCTCCGGCCATCCAGGCGTTCCGGAAGCCGAGGCCGCGTTCTCTGGCGATTTTGGACACGAGCCCGGGGGAGACGCTGTGGCGCCTGGCGATGTCGTTGCGGCCGAAGCCGACGGCGATGTCGTCACCGATCTGCTCACGCAGCTTGGGATCGATGGGCACTGTTCTTGGCATTCACTCTCCCTCCCACTTCGAGTCTCCCACCGATGTCTACGGAGATGATCGCTGGCCCGCCGGATGCATCAGTTTCGTGCGCCGATGAGAGGGAGTGAATCTACATCCTCGGGGTTTGTGGCGGGTTGTCGTACAGGCGCATGCAGACGCGCACGTGACAGACCTGGGCTCGATTGGGCGAGGAGGGCCGCAACGATGACCTCATTAGCACTTAGGCCATCGGAAGCGGCGCCGCGCGACTGTGAGCGTTTAGCGAGCGCGCCGGCGGACCGACCATTTGTGACGCCTCCGAGCTGCCTGGGGTTTCCACTTTGTGGAATCCCTTGCTCTTCGTCCGGCGAGGGGTCTGCGGACTGAGCAGACCCGTCTCGTTGTCGCGGCCCAACGGCTATGTGGTCGCGGCCCGACGAGATGGTTACTGCTTGCTGTTTATGATCGTCCCGCCCAGGGTTTCCTGTAATTCGCTCACACCGTCTGAGTTGATGATCCAGTTGGCCCCGACCAAGAGTTCAACCCCGCCGACATCTGCCATGAGCATTTTGAGGGTGCTCGCACTGTCGTCCCGGTCCGATTCGCTGGCGAAGGTGGACAGCACTGCTTTCGTGCCGCACGCTCCCGATTCAGCCGCAGCCTTGACCTGGTTGGATTGGACCCAGCCGTCGCACTCGCCGCCGGCCGACTCAAACGCCTCTCGGAGATCCTCGACAGATCCATAGGTGAGTCCTTCGGCGGGCGTGATCGTCTCGGGTGTAACCGTCTCAGGTGTCGCTGCCGCGCAGCCAGCGAGGAGGAGCGCCGAACTGGATACGAGGATAAGAGTAAGCGTCAGTTTCATGATGGCTAGAGCATAGCGCCAGGGTTGCTCTCGGCAGTCGGCTACGGTCTGCGCTCGATATCTCGGATAGATCAGCGAGCGAGCGCAGCTCTGAAGGAAACGGCGCTGTGAATTGATCGCAGTCGTTACGTCGACTCGCGTCCGGCGCGGCGTTCGATGATGCGCCGCTCGAGCTCGTCGACGGACGGACCGCCAGCCCAGTGCGCCGCTTCAGCCTGAGCGCGCGGGGTGAGCTTGCGCGCCTCCCGCAGCCCTACGGTGAGGATGCGGCGAGCTTCGGCCATGTGCGGATCCATCGGGGTGCTGGCCATGATGAGAATGTAGGCCACGAGAGGGCACGAGGACCACGCCCCAGTGTGGGGTGCAGCCCTCGTTGCAGCAGCTCAGACTCAGATGCTACCTACGGGCACTCGCCGCTGCTGGTTGCCTGACGTGGGCGTGGGGCGGCAATGCTGGACTCGTTGGTGACGAGCATTCTCTGCATTCTGCCAAGGGTGCGCACATCTGCGTACCCCTCTGTGTGAGTCATCGGCCCGACTCTGTGATCGCCCTATTCAGCTCGGCGACGTACACGGCATTCAGGAAAAGCTCCGCGGCCATGTGACCAGCCTGGGTCGGTGTCACTTCGTCACCGCGGTCGACGTCCACGTTCAGTGCCCAGAGCGGGAACGTGGCCCCGCTGATGGCTAGATCTATCGACATCGGCCACTCGACGGTGGTCGGCTCGGGCAGCGTCTTCGCCGGCCGCGTGTGCAGGTTCGTTTCGACGGAGCCTTCATTGTGCGTGTCAACGAAACCCTCACAACCTTCAATCGGGCAGCTGTCGCTCGGGCGATCAAGGTCAGTCATCAGCCCGCCACCTCCTCGTTGAGTCGCTCCGCGAGGGCCGCAGCACGGATAACCTGGGCGCCGAAGTCACGCGCATAGGCCGCATCGATTGTGTGGTCCACCGCAGTGTCGAGATAGACCTGCCAATCGGGCAGCGAGGTGTCCCAGGCGACGCTGACCTGAGAGCAACACCCGGCCTCGACGGCGTTGATCGCAAGCGGCATGTCGATCTCGAAATACTGACCGTCGAGCTCGCCACCGACTGCCTTGATCTCGAGCCCCTCAGACTCGACAATTCGCAGGATCGTGGGGGACTGAAGGGGTGATGTCGTCGGTGCTGTCGTCATGATCGGTTCCTTCTCGTAGGGGTTGGACTGCTGCTCGGTGTTCATGCTGCGACCTCGACGAACTGGGAGGTCCATCCGTCGACGGCGACGAGGCGCGCTCGGGCGATTGATTTGAACGAGTAGTCGAACTCTCCCCACTCGTTGCCTACGACGGCATGTGGAGATCGACTGGGCTTCATCGCCCGCAATCCGACCTCGACCCCAGATTCTTGGCATTCGAGTATGTACGCCTCTTCGCCAACCTCGAACGAGTCGCAGGACTCGACAGTGAACAGTCGGAGGCCCTGCTCGCGGAGCTGCTGCTTCTCTAAGTCGAGAGCGGCCTGGTTGAGGAGCTTGGCGAGCTCTCTGGCGTGATCGGCCGAATCGATGCGGATCGATTCGCCCAACCAGAGAGAAAGGATGGATCGGCCG
>NZ_JANLVV010000340.1:0-18024 GCF_031364185.1 Salinibacterium sp.
CGGGTGGGTGTTACCCACCGCCATGCTCTACGGAGCCCGGACGTTCCTCGGGAAGCATTACTGCCCCACGCGACCGTCTTGCCGACCCATTCGGTTGGTAAGCATACCGCCCGTCACGCGTGATGCTTCCTATAGGCCGGACTCAGGCGTGCGTACGAGAATAGCTTCGCTGGAAGCACACATGATTACCTCGTCAGGAGACGCAACACGAATGGCCTGCATCTCGTTCTCGAGCAACTTCACACCGGATGCCAGTGACACGCCGCCCCGAAGCATTGACGCTCCCGTGCCGTACCGCGAACGCTGCTTCTCGTAGAGCGCAAGCAGGTCGGCCGGGACTTTCTCCTCCACGGCGCGACGGCCCGCGGCCGCAACCGTGCGTTCGGACGCGACGGTGCTGAGCGACGCATCCTTCTCGACCTCGATCTCAGCAGTGCGTGACGCGAGGGCATCACGCTGGGCCGACGTCTTATCGACTTCTCGTTGCTGATCTTCCATTCTCTGCATGACGGCAAGCTCGATTTCCTCAAGGTCACCGAGTCGTTTGCGAAGGGCCACCAGTTCTTGCTCAAGCGCCGCGACATCCTTGACGGATGAGCTGGATTGCACCCGATCGTTGTCGCGAGTGATGCGAGTCTCGACCACGACCACATCTGATTCAATGCGCTTCAGTTCGATGGTGATGTCTTCGAGACCGCCCTTCTGCTCCGCAAGCGTCAGCGCAATCGCCACCATATTCTTCTCGAATCCGGCGAGGGTGGCGATTTCTGGAATGCTTTTAGCTCGGTGATCGAGCTGCGCGAGCCTCGTATCGAACGCCTGCAGGTCTAGCAGCAGTGCCTGGTCATCGGGGCTGGCTTTCAACGCCATGAGTTCACTCTCTCGGTCATTCTTAGTGGATGATCCCGCAGTGTCATTGCACGACCACAAAGTCCCAGGGGTCGGTGCGCAGCTCGCTCACTGTCACGGTGACGCCCGGCAGTTCTGCACGCAGCTCTGAGGCGGCGCGGTCGAGCCACAACCACTCGCTGGCCCAATGAGACACGTCGATCAGTGCAGGGCCGCCCCCTGCGCGGGCGTTCTCGCGAGCCTCGGACGCGGGATGGTGTCGAAGATCGCTCGTGATGTACACGTCGGCGCCGGTCACAGAAGGGTCTGAGAGATAGGCATCCCCAGCCCCGGCACAGAGCCCCACCGTGGCGATGAGCCTGTCGAATTCACCTGCGACCCGGATACCACTGGCTGTCGCTGGGAGGATGTTGCCGAGGGAGCGCGCGAGTGTTCCCAGCGTCACGGGGGTAGGCAATGTTCCCACCCGCCCTATGCCACGAGCAGCATTCGCGCCCGCAACGATCGGGCGAATATTGCTGAGTCCCAGCTTCGAAGCGAACACGGCCGACGTGCCTGTTTCGACTACGTCGGCATTGGTGTGGGCGGCCAGCAGGGCGCACTGAGCCCGGATCAGCCGCGTGAGGGTCGCACCCTTATAGCGGTCGCTGGCAACGGAAGTAACGCCGCGCAGCAGGAGAGGGTGATGCACCACGAGCATGTCGAAACCCTGCTCTATCGCCTCGTCCGCGGTGTCGAGAACCGCATCCACAGCAAGAAGGATTGATGTCACCGGCGCACCAAGATCACCGGCGATGAGCCCGACCGCGTCCCAACTCTCGGCTCCTGATGCTGGCCAGAGTCGTTCTACGACTGTGGCAACATCGGCAACTGTCGTAGACACCAGCCCAGTCTAGGGGCGGTGCACTCCCAGCCTGCCCGCGGTCAGATGCGCACCGCCTCCTGGCGCCTAATCGCGGGAATAGCGGTGGCAAGCGGTAAGACCAGACCCAGCACGAGTGCCACCAGCACCCCGAGGTCGGTGGTGGCGACCTCACCGTCCAGCGGAAGGCCCAACAGCGTGAAACCGAACCCTTGCCACGCCAGCCATCCCACCGATGCGGTGGTCAAGCCGAAGCCGACGAAGCTGATCATCACGAAACCGACCAGGTTGATCCACCGCACATCCGGGTACACACCGCCACGCCTGAGCAGGGAGTCGCTCTCGAAGCGCCTGTTTCGGATCATGACCTCCGAGGCGAATATTCCGGCCCAGGCTGCGGTAGGAACCGCAAAACTCGTTGCGAGGTCGCGGAACACCTCAGCCATGCCATCGGTAACCGAGAACGCCAGGACAACAGCGAGCCCAACCAGTAGTGCTCCCACGACCAACGTAGAGCGCTGCCTTGACAGCCGCACCCCCACACTCTGCAGTGCCAGACCGCCCGAGTAGAGCGAAATAGTGACACCCGACACGAGGCTGAGAACGGTCGCCAGTACCAGCGGTACCGCGTACCAATCCGGGAGCATAGTCGACAGTGTCTGCAATGGCTGGGTGGCGAAGCCGATCGCTATTTTACGATCGGATGCGGCGAGCAGTGAGCCGTAACAAATCAGGATGAACGTGGGAACCGTCGTCCCAAACGTCGCCCACAGCATCGAGGAAGCTCCATTCGACCTCGGACGCTGGTATCGGGCCAGGTCTGCCCCGCTGTATGCCCAGACCAGGCCCACGAAACTGAACACCAATACCGCGCCGGTGACGGTCAGCAGCCACGAGCCGTCGGGAATTGTGAGAGCCACCGAGAGATCGATGAATTGAGCAGTCATGGCGACAAGCCCGACAATCAAGACGCCCGCGATGACACTCAGAATGAGTTGGATGCGCGCCAACAGCGGGTATCCGACGAACGACACGGCAAGAGCTATGCCAAATGCCACCACGAGGCTGACGAGGAGAACCTGCCTGGCCGCAAGCGCATCATCCACTCCCGACCCCACCAGGATTACGGAGACGGAGGCGGCCAGCAACCACAACAACACTGCCCCCCAGAACAGGCGCGAGACCACCGCAAGGGCGGCAGGCAGCACGTTGCCGAGCAACCCGAACGTCGACCTCGACACGACCATGGTGGGCTGCCCGCTGCGCTTGCCGGCAAGCGTGGTCAGCGCCAGCGGAATGAAGGACAGAGCAACACCACCCAGGATCGCGACAATCGACTGCCGAAGGCTCATCCCGGCAGCAAAAACCGTGGCTCCCAGCGCGACACTGATGATGGACGAATTAGCCGAGAACCAGAGCCAGAACAGCCGCGCGGCGCGGCCAGCCCGCTGTTCGAGCGGCGTCGGCTCCGGTCCGCTCGACTCGAGGCTGAATACACGTTGAGCGGCGGGCTCGTCAGTGAAAAACACCGACTCGTCTTCTGCGATCCGAACGGTCGAGAGTGGTTCGGAGGGCGGCGCGGACCGCACCTCGGACGCGGTGACCGCAGCGATACCCGTCCCACCAATCAGCCCGGCAAATGCCCGGTCGGTCTCGTCGACGTCATCGTCAAGTTCATCCTCGTAGGCATGATCAATAATCCTGATCGACCCTGTGCCGGTGGAGACCGGTCCGCCCAACGCCGTCGGGACCGCGCCAGCGAACATCGACTCAAATGAGTTCGGCTCGACGAACATCGAGTCCGGAGTGGCGTCACCAGCATCCGTGGGCTCGGGGCCTTTATAGTGCGACGGCTCGTTGTCGAGTGCCATCCCACCTGCTGGAACATCACCGACCGGGACATCAGCGGCTGGAATATCACGGGCCGGGACATCACCGTCGGAAACCTCGTCGGCTGCGTCATCACCGGCCACCACGCCGACCGGCAGATACGGCGGGGGTGCGGACGGAAGCTCTGAGGTTGACTCCGGACGGGGTGGGGCGATCGGCTCGATGAGCGGCGGCGGGAGAAACGTTCGACCATAATCGCCAAATTCCGGCTCAGGAAGGACCTCCGGCTCAGGAACCGACTCGAGCCTCAGCTCGGCGTCCGCCGTTGACGCAACAACCGCCTCACCTTCGAGAACCAGCTCGCTCTGGAGCGCCGGCTCGCTCTGGAGAACCGGCTCGCTCTGGAGAACCGGCTCAGGCTCCT
Source organism: Salinibacterium sp. (assembly GCF_031364185.1). Classification (NCBI taxonomy): domain Bacteria; kingdom Bacillati; phylum Actinomycetota; class Actinomycetes; order Micrococcales; family Microbacteriaceae; genus Salinibacterium; species Salinibacterium sp. The sequence continues at coordinate 3,966 of NZ_JANLVV010000340.1, forward strand.
GATCGACGACCGAATCGGGTTCAGGCTCCGTTGCCTGCTCGTCTAGGTAGGAGACCTTGCCGGTAGGAGTGATCGACCAGTTAAATGGCTCACTCACAACTGGAGGCACTAGTAGGGGTGCAGCGGCAGCAGCGGCCGCTGCCACATTCCAGGGAAAATCCGCAGATTCTAACTCTGGATCGGATGCGGTATCGGGCGCGACCTCTTCGCCTGAAACCGACTCTGGGTCCTCAGCTAAATCTGAGATTGCAGTCGGGCCGGGAGCTCGAATCGAGTCTGGAGCCAGATCGGTTTCTGGATAATCCGGGACGGGCTCCGACTGACTCGCGGCAACAGGTGCGGCGGCGTCCCCTTCCGGCGTCGCCGCAGGCACGGGCGCCCAAGCGGTCCACGCGTTAGGCGCCGGGCGATCCGCATCCGCGGCTCCACTTCTGTCAGCAGCGTCGTCTGCGGCGTCGTCTGCGGCAGGTTCTGAGGGCATGGAGTCAACCCATCCCGTGGGCTCACCCGGTGCGGAGGGGTCAAACTCAGCCTGCGGCTCCCACGGGGTCGGCTCCCACTCTGGAGTCGCCGCCACCGGATCTGGCGTGGGCTCAGCGGCCTGCTGGCCGGGATCAGCAACCAGGGGCTCCAGTGCTGGCCATTGGGATACAGGCAAGGCCGCGAGAAACTGGGGAGGCCCGTCAGGAAGCTCGACCGCCTGGGAGGGATCGGGAGCGGGGAAGAAGCTCCACGGTGCGTCAACCACATCCGGTGCCACGGCCGGAGGATCGAAAGGCGACACGAACGTGGGGATGATCGGCTCATCTGTGGCGCGCTCCCACGTGGGGGCCGACTCGACAATCTCAGGGGGCTCCCACGCTGACGTTGGCTCGTCATCCCAACCGTAGCCGGGCTGCCACGCCGACGCAGAATCAACCATCTCGGGCGGCTCCCATGACGGGGGCACGCTGACCTCAGAAGCGGCAGGGAGGTGCGGCTCCAGGAAGAGCGGGGCATCCAGATCGACGACAGGTTCTGTCTCAGCAACGGACGCGGATTGGGCTGACTCAGGCCCCGCAACAGGTGCCGTGGCGGGCGCGACTTCGGCGACAGGCTCGGCTTCGGCGTCAGGTTCGGCGCTGACATCGGCGATCACTCCACCGAAAGGGTCTTCGGGCTCGGACTCACGAGCCGCGACTTCGACGGCCTCGACCACGACGGTCTCGACTCCGCCCGTCTCGCGCTCCTCCGCGGGTGGCGCGACGATGGGTATCGCAGCGGTCGCCAACCACGAGTATTCGGCGGCGAGGGCATCAGCGAGGGCGTCGTCGTCGTGGATATCGTCATCGGACTCACCCACCGAGCGCGGTGTGACGGCTCCTGACGAGCGCGGGGCGGCGAACGCCGGGGCTGAAGAGGTCGAATCGAGATCCTCGTCGTCGTGTGCCATGCCGAAATACTATTGCCCGTTCTAGCCCCAGCGGGTCTGCCGAGCCGTGACAAGCGCACTTACCGACACGAGGATGAGCGCCAAACCTAGCCACCCTCCGGCGTAAAGCCGCTCACCGACGATCATGACAGCGAGCACTGTTGCCACCACGGGCTCGAGCAGGGTGATGGATGTTGCGGTGCTGCTGCGGAGCGTACGCATGCCGATCCCGAACAAAACGTAGGCGATGAACATTGGGCCGACGGCAAGATACACGGCAATGGAAATGCTTGGTCCTGACTGCAGCAACGGCCCCCCAAAGGTGATGAGTACCGGAGCGAGGGCCACAGCGCCGAGGCCGAACATCCCGCCCATGACCGCTCTGGATGATGCTCCCGTGCGAATCGCGCGGCTCGAACTGTAGGTATACAGCGCATAGGCAAGGCCGGCGATCAGCCCGAGACCGAGACCTGCGGTGGCCCCGAAACCGGTGAGGCCGCTTAGCGCGCCCGATTCCCGATCCGTTCCCCACGCCAGCAACAGGATGCCCGCCAGTGCCCCCACCGTGCAGATAGCCCACCGACGGGATGGGCGGTGGCGTTCGAACACCCATTCCAGGACGGCCGCGAACACGGGACCAGTGCCGAGCGAGACCACATTGCCGATCGCGACACCCGCCAGGTTCATGGAACTGTAGAACGCGAGCGGATAGACGAATACGCCCACGGCTCCCACCATCAGCCAACGGCGGCTGCCGGCATCCCGGATCGCTGCCAGCGACGCCTTCACCGAGATAGCGAACAAGAGGATGCCGCCGAACATCATCGTCGAGGCGCCCACCGCGAGTGGGCTCACCGAGCCGGGCAGGAAGCTGGCGGCGGTGCCAGTGGTGCCCCAGAGCAGCGATGCTACGACGAGCGCCCAGGTGCCGGACGACCGCGAGGGGGACATCATTTCTCGAGGCTATCGGTTGTGGAATCACGGGGTGCGCCGGGCTGCTGTCGGCTTTCATCACTGAGCTGGTCCGCGACACACGTTGAGGGCGTCCCGTTCAAGCCGCGGCCTCTGGCGTGGCGGAGAAATCTCCCGTCTGGCGGGAGTTGCCTACCGGCGGCGGGAGTCGCAACTCCCGCCGCAAGCGAGTTTCTCCCGCCGCGAGTGTTGCAACTCCCGCCACGGGGGACGCCTACCGCCCGTCACCGCCGAGCAGCCCGCCCAGCACGTTCGCGACGAGGCCGCCGCCACCGGAACCACCCGGCGAACCACCGTTCGGGCAACGAAGTGGCCACGAATAGGATGCCTGTTGGCCTGCGCTGCTCTCCTATGTCGACACCCCGGTCGTCGCCACCGGTGGTGGGCCCTACCGGGCTCGAACCGATGACATCCACGGTGTAAACGTGGCGCTCTACCAACTGAGCTAAAGGCCCGCGGCGATGTTCCGCAGGCTTCCAAGGGTAGCGGCAACTCTGGTGTGCGGTAAATCGTGTCTATCGAGGAGTGCGCGTCATTCCCACTACCGCCGCGATGGATTGCCAGACGACAAAGCCTTCGACTACGAGAGACAGCAGCCCGAGCGGCTCGAGCCAGTTGCCGATGTCATCCATCGCGCCGGGCATCCCCACAGTGCGGTTGACAACAAAACCCGCAATAACGGCCAGCGACAGTGCCGCGGATGCCACGAAATCACGTCGGTTGCCCGCCACGAAGAGACGTTCCATGACGACAAAAGCAGCAACGATGAGGGCCAGGTAGAGCCCCGCGAGGTAGAGAGTTTCGGCGAACTTACCGGGAATGTCCAGAATGTGGATGGCGGCGATGCTGGCGAGCCCGAGCCCGACCGCCACGCGTCGAGTGAGCGCGATGACGCGACTGTCGCCCGCAACGGTTTCGGTCCTAAGTTTCTCGCTAAAAGCAAACATGTTTCCCCCTGTGGAAGGCCGTGTAAAGAGAATTCCACCCTAAACTTCTGGGCCGTGCGCAACGGGCTGTCTGTGAGTACTTGCAGTGAAAGAGGCTCTATTCTCAGGGCCCTATCAGGTCGCGGAAAGGCCCTCGACCCCGGCGCAGTCAACGTGTGCGTGCCGGCACTGACGGACACTGATCGATCGTCATCTGACCTCAGGCGGTCGAGCGACGAACCCCACAGGCATACACTTCCGGTCATGGCAGCACCGTCCCAGACTCACCGCACCGAACACCGGCTGCCTGTCTTATTGGTCACCATCGGTGCCCTCGTGATCTATCTCTTTCTCCCCAATGAGGTGACGTTTCTGCCCTCGTGGACGATCCCGGCGGTGGGGGCGGTGGTGCTGATTCCACTCGTGCTGGCCAACCCTCGACGGCTCAATCGGGAAACGAAATACACGAGGTGGGCCGGCATCGGGTTCGCGGTGGGGCTCGCCGCGGTGAATCAGGTGTACATCATCCTGATCGTCAGGGAGCTGGTCAGTGGGGTCGCCAGCGGGCCGGCAATCCTGCTGACCGCCTTCGGCGTCTGGGGCACTAATGTCATCGCGTTCGCGCTGGTCTACTGGGAGCTGGATAAGGGTGGGCCCGTCGCTCGTCGCGTCGAAGGGCTGAAGGACGATGCCCAGCAGGACTTTCGTTTTCCCCAGCAGGAGTCGCGCCCCGCTGCCCCGTGGATGCCCGAATTCTTCGACTACGCGTATTTCTCACTGTCGAACATGATGGCCTTCAGCCCGACGGATGTCATGCCCCTGAGTCGGCGATCGAAAGCTCTGATGGCATACCAAGCGCTGACAGGATTTGTGCTTCTCGCGCTCGTCATCTCGCGCGCCGTCAACATCCTGACGCCGTAGGCGTCGTGGTCTGCTCAGCGCAGGAAAAGCTCGACCAGCAATGCCACGAACACCACGACGAAGACGGCAGGCGTGACAAACTTCACCACATTCAGTAACGGCGCGATTCGAATAATGTGCTGGCTGACGGCACTGGTGGGAGCCATTGACGTCAGATCGCGAGCAATGGCGATGCCTTCTGACGCAGCCGAAAACTGGGCGAGAGCCCCTAGAATGCCCGAAGCGAGCAGGATGCCGGCCGCCGCGATTCTCACGGCGAGGGTAGCCTCGCCTAATCCGACAATGCCGAGACCGACGGTGAATCCGAGCAATAATGTCGGTGCCAGTTGGGACACGATGACGTGCCAGCGGGCCTTCGTCCACAGGTCAATCAGTTCGCGTTCGCTCATCACTCAGACCCTGGTGGTGTGAAGCTCGGCGAGCGCTTCCGTGTACTCGGCGATGGACCGGGCGTCGCCGGGGGCACTGACGAAGCTGGCTCGAATCACACCGTCGATGTCAATCAGGAAGGTGGCTCGCGTCGCAAAACCCTTAGCCTCCAGGAATACGCCGTAGTCCTTGGCCACGTCACCGTGCGGCCAAAAGTCGGCCAGCAACGTGAAATCGTAACCTTCCGCCTCGGCAAACGCGCGCAGCGTCGCCTTTGAATCGACGGAGATGCCGATCAGCTCAACCTCATCGTTCTTGAACAGCGCGAGGTTGTCGCGAAGATCGCACAGTTCGGTCGTGCAGGTGCTGGAGAACGCCAGCGGGAAGAAAACGAGCACAACAGGCTTCCTGCCCCGAAAATCGTGGAGCCGGATGTGTTCGCCGAACTGGTTCGGGAGATCAAAATCGGGCGCCGTGGTGTCGTTGGCGAGTGTCATACGTACCGTTCCTTCCGCACTCTGCCCAATTTCGGCAGGCACGAGGGGTAATACTACGCTCGTGCGAGGTACCCCAGCGCCGACAACTAGAATTCATGGGCGTTGCAGATGTTGTGCGACGGTAGAACCAGCACTACACGGCACGGCCACCGCAACCCGGCGGTCGCGCTCCACTTCTGATAACCCCGCTTCTCATAAGAAAGAGGTCAACGGTGACGGTGAACGACCAGGACCCGTACTCGGTGAACAACATCGACAGGGATCCGGAGGAAACCGCTGAGTGGCAGCAGTCGCTGGACGGCCTCGTCGCAACCCATGGGCATGAACGCGGGCGCGAGATTATGTTGAGCCTGCTCAAGCGCTCCAAAGATTTGCATCTCGGAGTGCCGATGGTGCCCACCACCGACTACCTCAACACCATCGCTGTCGAGGATGAGCCTGCGTTCCCCGGCAATGAAGAACTCGAGCGACGCTATCGCGCATGGATCCGCTGGAACGCAGCCATCACGGTGCACCGCGCCCAGCGCCCCGGGATTGGTGTCGGTGGCCACATCTCGACCTACGCGTCATCCGCCGCCCTCTACGAGGTGGGTCATAACCACTTCTTCCGAGGTGCAGGTCACCCCGGTGGCGGCGACCAGATCTTTTACCAGGGCCACGCATCTCCCGGCATGTATGCCAGGGCGTACCTGGAGGGTCGACTCACCGAAGACCAGCTGACCGGGTTCCGTCAGGAGAAGTCGCACCCGTCCGGTGGGCTCTCCAGCTATCCGCACCCCCGGCTCATGCCCGAGTTCTGGCAGTTTCCGACGGTATCGATGGGTCTCGGCCCCATCAACGCGATCTACCAGGCACAATCGAACCGCTATCTCACCAACCGTGGCATCAAGGATGCGTCGGACCAGCAGGTCTGGGCCTTCCTCGGTGACGGCGAAATGGACGAGGTCGAGAGCCGCGGCGCCCTGCAGTGGGCCGCCAACGACGGCCTGGACAACCTGAATTTCGTCATCAACTGCAACCTTCAGCGCCTCGATGGCCCCGTTCGCGGCAACGGCAAGATCATCCAGGAGTTGGAGAGCTTCTTTCGGGGAGCCGGCTGGAACGTCATCAAGGTCGTCTGGGGCCGCGAGTGGGATGCGCTCCTGACTCGGGACACCGAGGGGGCGCTTCGCGACCTCATGAACCGCACACCGGATGGCGACTATCAGACCTATAAGGCCGAAAGTGGTGCCTATGTGCGCGAGAACTTTTTCGGGCGCGACCCTCGCACGCTGGAGATGGTCTCGGACTTCACCGATGACCAGATTTGGCGACTCAAACGCGGCGGGCACGATTACCGCAAGGTGTATGCCGCCTTCAAGGCCGCGCAGGAGCATAAGGGCCAGCCCACGGTCATTCTCGCGAAGACGGTCAAGGGTTACGGCCTCGGCCCGTCATTCGAGGGCCGCAATGCAACCCACCAGATGAAGAAGCTAACGCTCGACAATCTGAAGCAATTCCGCGATGAGATGCGAGTTCCGATCTCGGATGCCGCGCTCGAGGCAGACCCGTACCAGCCGCCGTTCTATCACCCGGGTGAGAACGACGAGGCGATCCAGTACCTACAGGAGCGTCGCCGCGAACTGGGCGGCTACGTTCCTGAGCGTCGAACGAAGCACACCCAGATTGCCCTTCCTGACGACTCCACCTGGGACATCGCAAAGAAGGGCTCGGGCAAGCAGGAGATCGCCACCACCATGGCCTTCGCGCGGCTGCTGAAAGACCTGCTGCGCGATAAGGGCATCGGCAATCGCATCGTGCCGATCATTCCGGATGAGGCACGCACCTTCGGCATGGACGCCTACTTCCCGACCGCGAAGATCTACAACCCCAACGGACAGCACTACACGTCGGTCGACCGTGAGCTGCTGTTGGCTTATAAGGAGAGCCCGCAGGGGCAGATCATCCATGTGGGGATCAACGAGGCTGGAGCGTTCGCTGCATTCACTGCGGCGGGAACCTCGTACGCCACCCAGGGTGAACCGCTCATCCCGGTTTACGTCTTCTACTCGATGTTCGGCTTCCAACGCACAGGCGACGCGATGTGGGCCGCGGGTGACCAGATGGCCCGCGGGTTCATCATGGGCGCCACCGCCGGCCGAACAACGCTCACTGGTGAGGGCCTGCAGCACGCCGATGGGCATTCCATCCTGCTTGCTTCGACCAACCCCGCGGTCGTGAGTTACGACGCCGCCTATGGTTATGAGCTCGGGCACATCGTGCGCGCCGGTCTGGAGCGCATGTACGGAGGGGTCCACTCTGACCCGAACGTCATGTACTACCTGACCCTGTACAACGAGCCCATCCGGCAGCCTGCCGAACCGGAAAACCTCGATGTCGATGGAGTGCTTCGTGGCATCTACCACCTCAAAGCCGCTGGCATCGAGGGCCCTCGCGCTCAGATCCTCGCATCGGGCGTCTCAGTGCCGTGGGCGCTCGAGGCGCAGCAACTGCTCGCGGATGACTGGGGTGTGTCTGCTGACGTGTGGTCGGTGACCTCCTGGACCGAGCTTCGTCGGGACGGACTGGATGCCGAGACGCACAACTTCCTGAATCCGAACACCGAGGAACGCGTGCCCTACGTCACAGACAAACTGTCCGGCTCGGACGGCCCGTTCATCGCCGTCACTGACTTCATGCACGCCATCCCGGACCAGATCAGGCAGTTCGTGCCCGGAGATTTCGCGACGCTCGGCGCCGACGACTTCGGCTTCTCAGACACGAGAGCCGCCGCCCGCCGCTTCTTCAAAATCGACGGACCCTCCATCGTGGTTCGAACACTGCAGTCGCTGGCCAAACGGGGACTCGTCGAGCGTTCCGCTCCCGCGCAAGCCATCGAAAAGTACAGGCTGCTCGATGTCACAGCCGGCACGACCGGCTCCACCGGCGGAGAAAGCTAGGCGACGCGCATTCCTCCCGTCCAGAAGACCAAGGCCGTCCAGAAGACCAAGGCACAGACGCTCGCCTGGCTGCGCACCATTACCGGTGAGTTGTCCACGGCGACGCTGAAGCGGCTCGAGGAGACTCTGCCCTGGTACGGCGATATGCCGCCGGGGCGGCGCTCTGCTGTCGGCCTCGTTGCCCAGGCGGGGATTACGAGCTTTATCAGCTGGTTTGACGACCCGACGTCGACCCCGTGGATTGCCGCCGACGTGTTTGGCGCGGCTCCGCGCGAGTTGCTGAGATCCGTCTCCCTGACCCAGACGCTCCAGCTCATCCGGCTGACTGTCGAAGTGGTCGAGCACCGGATCAAGAGCGATGACGACGTGCTACGGGAGGGCATCCTGCTGTATTCGCGTGAAATCGCTTTTGCCGCGGCCGATGTCTACGCGCGTGCGGCCGAAGCTCGAGGCCTGTGGGATGCCCGACTGGAGGCTCTCGTCGTCGACTCGATTCTCAGCGGGGAGTACGACAACGAACTCCCGTCGCGCATCGCGGCGCTCGGCTGGAACGGCCACGGCGAGGTGTGCGTTCTCGTCGGGACGGCGCCCAAAATGCTGGATGTCGACCAGTTGCGTCGCACCGCGCGTCACCTCGATGCCGACGTGCTCATCGGGGTGCAGGGCAGCAGGCTGGTGCTGGTCATCGGTCGCGCGAGCCCCAGGACCGATGACCCGGATGTCACGGAACCGATGCCGTTCCTCGAGATCGCCCGTCACCTCGAGCCCGGATTCGGCGCGGGTCACCTCGTTCTCGGCCATGAGGTACCGACCCTGGTGGACGCGTCAAAGAGTGCGAAAGCGGCCCTCGCCGGTTTCGCCGTGGCTCGCTCGTGGCGAAACGCTCCCCGCCCGACGCTGGCCGACGACCTGCTTCCCGAACGGGCGTTCGCCGGTGATCCCCTGGCCAGATCCACTCTCATCAACCGCATCTATAAGCCGTTGCAAGCGCACTCCACCGACCTGCTGGCGACACTGTGGTGCTACCTCGACAACGGGCGTTCCCTCGAGGCCACCGCCCGCGAGCTGTTCGTTCATCCCAACACGGTGCGCTACCGCCTGAAACGGGTCAGCGACGTGATCGGGTGGGATGCCACCGGCGCACGCGAGGCTCTGATCCTGCAGTCCGCCCTCATTGTCGGTTCAATTGCGGACCCCGACGCGTTGAAGCGGCGCTGAAACCCCGTGATGATGAACACATCCCACAACGTTTTGGTCGTTTCCTGGGATGTTCAGGTCAGCCAACGCCGCCGAAGCTTGGCAGACTAGAGCGGTGATCGTCATTGTTGCGCCCGGACAGGGCTCCCAAACACCCGGCTTTCTCGGCCCCTGGCTGACCGAGCAGCGCTTCCGGGACCAGCTTGACACAATCTCGCATTCGGTGGGGATGGATCTTATTGCGCACGGCACCACGAGTGACGCAGACGTCATTCGTGACACGAAGGTTGCCCAGCCGCTCATCGTTGCGGCAGGTCTCATCACCGCTGCAGCGCTTCTGGCCGACGGTCGTCGCGAGAAAGTCGGCGGTGTCGCGGGCCATTCGGTCGGCGAAATCACCGCCGCCGCGGTATCCGGAATTCTCAGTGAAACGGATGCCGTGGCGTTCGTGCGCGAGCGAGGCAGTGCGATGGCGGATGCCGCAGCGCTGACGCCCACGGGAATGTCGGCCGTCCTCGGGGGCGATGAGGCGGCCGTGCTCCACCGTCTCGAGGAACTCGACCTGTCCCCGGCGAACTTCAACGGTGGCGGACAAATCGTCGTCGCGGGCGCGCTCCCGGCGCTATCCGAGCTTGCCGCTCACCCTGTGCCCGGCACCCGCGTCATCCCGCTGCAGGTCGCCGGTGCGTTTCACACCCACTTCATGCAGCCGGCCGTCTCGAGGCTTGAATCCTTCGCGTCCGGGCTCAAGAAGAACGACCCGAACCTTCCCATCTGGACTAATAATGACGGTTCACGCGTCGCGGAGGGCAGCCGATTCGTCGAGTTGATGGTCGGGCAGGTGTCGTCGCCGGTACGGTGGGATCGGGCCATGGAGGCGTTCGCCGCCGCCGGGGTCACCGGCATCATCGAGCTCGCTCCCGCCGGCGCTCTGGTGGGTCTGGCCAAGCGAGGCCTGAAGGGAGTTCCCTCGGTGGCGGTGAAAACACCGGATGACCTGCCCGCAGCATTCGCGATGATCGATGGAGACAACTGATGGCCACCCTCACACAATCGCACGGGGTCGAGTTCACCCGCATCTATAGCTACGGCGCCGCACGTGGCGATCTCGTCGTGCCCAACAGTGCCCTAATTGGCCCGATCGACTCCAGCGATGAGTGGATCCAGCAGCGCACCGGCATCATCACTAGAACGCGAGCCTCGGCCGGCGTCCTGGCAATCGACCTTGCGACGGATGCGGCGAAGGAGGCGATCGAAAAGTCCGGCGTTCCCGCCGCTGACATCGACCTCGTCATCGTGGCCACCATCGGCAATGTCCGGCAGACCCCATCCATGGCGGCCGTGCTCGCAGACCGGGTCGGATCCAATCCCGCCGCCGCCTACGATTCCAATGCGGCCTGTGCGGGATTCAGTTACGGCGTCACCCAGGCGGACGCGCTCATCCGTGCTGGTGCTGCGCACTACGCCCTCGTGGTGGGGGCCGAGAAACTCTCCGACATCGTCGACCCCACCGATCGTTCGATCTCGTTCCTGCTGGGCGACGGTGCGGGCGCGGTCGTGATTGGCCCGAGCGAGTTCCCCGGCATCGCGGCTCCCGTCTGGGGCTCGGACGGTTCGAAGGCAGACGCCGTGGGCATGAACGGCACCCTCGTCGACTTCCGCGACGGCACAGTGCCCTGGCCGACACTGCACCAAGACGGCCAGGTAGTGTTCCGGTGGGCGGTATGGGAGATGGCCAAGGTCGCCAAGCGCGCCTTGGAAGTCGCCGGTATCACCGCGAGCGACCTGGCGGCGTTCGTTCCCCACCAGGCGAACATGCGGATCATCGACGAACTGGCGAAGCAGTTGACGCTGCCCGAGAACGTGGTCATCGGGCGTGACATCGCCACGACGGGCAACACCTCCGCGGCGTCGATCCCGCTCGCGACGCATCGACTGCTGGCCGAGCATCCCGAGCTGAGTGGAGGCCTGTGCCTGCAGATTGGTTTCGGGGCTGGGCTCGTTTTCGGCGCGCAGGTTGTCGCACTCCCCTAAACTAAACAACGGTCAAATTTCATGTCCCCAAGGAGAAAAACAATGGCACTGTCCACCGAAGAAGTCCTCGCCGGCCTGGCTGAACTCATCAATGACGAAACCGGCATCGCGACTGACACTGTCGAACTGGACAAATCGTTCACCGACGACCTCGACATCGATTCGATCTCGATGATGACCATCGTCGTGAACGCAGAAGAGAAGTTCGACGTCAAGATCCCGGATGAAGAGGTCAAGAACCTCAAAACAGTCGGCGACGCGGTCAGCTTCATCACCGGCGCGCAGGGCTAGAACTTCCGTCCACGGAATGGCGGGTCGGAGCCCGGGTCGCCATTCCACCGGCAATGTCCGCTCGACTGCCACTGATACCTCGAACATTGTTCACAGGGCAATAGACACCGGCAATGCCCGCTCCAAAGGAACGTCACATGACCAAGAAAATCGTCGTAACCGGCATCGGCGCTACCACCCCCCTCGGTGGCACGGCCCGCGAATCGTGGGATGCCCTCCTGGCGGGCGAGTCGGGAATCCGCAGCCTCCAGCACGAGTGGGTGGGCAAGCACGATCTCCCCGTGACCTTCGCCGGTGAGGCCAGGGTTCGACCGGAGGAGGTACTCGAGCGGGTTGAGTACAAACGCCTCGACCCGTCCAGCCAGTTCGCGCTGATCTCGGCGCGTGAGGCCTGGGCAGATGCGGGGTCACCCGAGGTTGATCCAGTCCGTGTCGGTGTCGACTACTCGACAGGAATCGGAGGCCTGTGGACGCTGCTCGATGCGTGGGACACGCTGAAGGAGAAGGGCCCACGGCGGGTTCTTCCGATGACGATCCCCATGCTGATGCCGAATGCGGCGGCAGCGGCGATAAGTATGTCTATTCCGTCGCGGGCCTATGCGCGGACCGATGTTTCGGCGTGCGCTTCGAGCACGGAAGCCATCGCCAACGCCTATAACCACCTGCAGAAAGGCCTGGCCGATGTTGTCATTGCAGGTGGCACCGAGGCTGTGGTGCATCCGCTACCGATCGCCGCTTTCGCTGCCATGCAGGCGCTGTCCAGGCGAAACGACGACCCCGCCACGGCCTCCAGGCCGTACGACGTCAGTCGCGACGGCTTCGTGCTCGGTGAAGGCGCCGGCACGATCATCCTCGAAACGGAAGAACACGCAATCGCTCGCGGTGCCCGCATTTACGCAGAACTTGCCGGCGGCGCGGTTACGAGTGACTCGTTCCACATCACGGCGCCAGATCCCGAGGGCTCGGCCGCGGCTCGCGCGATGCTCGGCGCCCTCGAGCAGGCAGGCGCATCCATCGAGGACGTTCGCCACATCAACGCTCACGCGACCAGCACCCCCGTCGGTGACATCGCCGAATACAAGGCGCTGCTGCGTGTGTTCGGCGACCTTCTACCCGGCATTCCCGTCTCAGCGACGAAGGCGGCGACCGGTCATCTGCTAGGCGGAACGGGAGCGCTCGAAGCGATCTTCACCATCCTGGCGCTTCACCACCGCACCGCTCCCCCGACGATCAATCTCACGGAGCAGGATCCACTGATCCCGCTGGACGTCGTGACCACACCCCGTGCGCTGGGGGACGGACCGCTGCTGGCCATGAGCAACTCGTTCGGGTTCGGCGGGCACAATGCCGTGGTGGTGTTCCGGAGCTACGAGTCGGAGTAGCGCCACGGCCGCACTCGCGGTGAGGCCGCACTGGTGTCGATCAGAACTGACTCAGAACAGAGCTGACTCAGAACAGAATCCACTCAGAACTGAATTGGCCGGCAGCCGTCATGGATGGTGCATTCACCGTCGAAGGCAAGCAGGTCATCTTCAGTCACGAGTCGTTCGAGTTGTTCAAGGTCGATAAATGAGGGGGCGAGCTCACCGATCAAGCCCTCGAGTTCGCGGTGCAGAGTGTCCATGATTGTTTCCTAGCCGACCTTGTGGAGCCATACGACGGCCGAATCCTGGCTGGCATGGCGGAAGACCTCCAGCTCTTCGTCCCAGGCCTGGCCGAGTGCCAGCCTCAGCTCACGATGCAGTTCTACGGCGTTCGCACCGGCGATATCCATGGCGTACCGCAGGCGATCCTCAGGGATCACCATGTTCCCCGCCGTGTCGGTCTGCGCGTAGAAGATTCCGAGGTCTGGGGTGTGCATCCAGCGGCCACCGTCGGTGCCGAGCCCGGCGTCCTCAGTGACCTCGTAGCGAAGGTGCTCCCAGCCGCGCAGCGCCGATGCGAGACGTGCGCCCGTGCCGCGAGGGCCCTCCCAGTAAAACTCTGCACGCTGCGAGCCCTTGAGCACGGGTTGCGGGTCCCAGGTGAAGTTCACGGCACGATTCAGCGCGCGCCCTGCTGCCCACTCAATGTGCGGGCACAGGGCACGGGGCGATGAGTGCACAAATAGCACTCCGCGAGCGTGTGATGCAGTCACGATAACTCCGTTCCGGTTGGGTGCGACTTCCCCATCGACCCGTGGAACGTTCCGTTACCGAATATTCAGTTGTGCAGTTGCCTGCTTCGGACATTATTGCGGATAAAGCTGCCGAATGACAAGTATGTCATTCGAGATTCGCGGATTTGTCGAGTCAGGGGTTCACGCCTGTGCGCAGTGGTCGTCCACGGCGAGGTGGCTCGGCGTCCAGCCCGAACGGCTCCGAATCACGCAGAAGCACCGCGGCGCGGTCGAGCCAGCGCAACTGGGCCTCCGCCGATTCCACTTTTGCGTCGATGACAAGTTGGCGAGACAGATCGGGCGAGGGCAGTTTGGCACGCGCGGCATCACGGGCCACCACGGCC
>NZ_JANLVV010000341.1:0-12442 GCF_031364185.1 Salinibacterium sp.
CCAACCTCGGGCGGCTGGTACTCGGGGTCGCCGGCTAGATCACGTCACCGCTGCCCTGCACCCCCGCCGGGATCATCGAGATGCTGCAGCGCTACGGCGTGCCCATCTCGGGTCGCCATGTGGTGGTCGTCGGCCGCGGCCTGACCGTGGGCCGGCCGCTCGGCCTGCTGCTCACCCGCAAGGGGATTGACGCCACCGTGACGCTCACCCATTCCCGCACCGTCGACCTCGAAAGCTATGTGCGTCGAGCCGACATCCTCGTCGCGGCGGTCGGTGTGGCCGGGCTCATCCCGCCGGAATGGGTGAAGCCGGGCGCCGCCGTGCTCGATGTCGGCATCACCCGGGTGGTCAATGTCGAGACCGGCAGGGCTAGGCTGGTCGGCGATGTTGACCCGGCGGTGGCGGATGTCGCGGGGTTCCTGTCGCCTGTCCCCGGCGGCGTCGGACCCATGACTCGTGCCATGCTGCTCAAGAATGTCGTCGATGCTGCGGAAAGGAACCTGCTGTGAAGAGTTTCCCCTGGGGACGGTTCTGGCTTCTCGTCGGCGCGGTCATCGCCGTGGTCGGCATCGTCAGTTTCATCCTGAACTACCTCGAGGTCTTCTAGGTCCGGACCGCTGGTTTGGTCGGGTGCTGCGTGTACCGCAACATTCCGTCGCAACCGTCCGAAATGACGGACATCTGGCCTGTCACGGCTGGTCAGGCGCCGAACTCTCGCGGCACACCCGGTCGCGGTTCCGTCATTTCGGACAGAGGCGAACGGCGCACGGGCGAACGGCGCGGGCGGGGTGAGGTCGAGCTGCCCCGCGAGAGTGGATGCCGCGGCTCAGCGATCGCGGCGGGCACCGCCGGACGCGGACACCGTGAACATCGTCGGCTGGCCGAAGCCGTGCTCGGCGAAGGCGCCGTCGATGGCGACCTGGACGCGGGAGACTCCGGATGCCGCCACCAGGGCGATGGCCGCGCCACCGAATCCGCCGCCGGTCATCCTCGCGCCGATCGCCCCGTTGGCCTGTGCGGTTTCTACGGCGAGGTCAAGTTGCGGCACGGAAATCTCGAAGTCGACGCGCATGGAGAGGTGCGAGGCATCCAGCAGCTCGCCGATCGCGGTGGGCCCGTGGGTGCGCAGTAGCCGCACGGTGTCGAGCACGCGCTGGTTCTCGGTCACCACGTGGCGCACTCGGCGGAACGTTTCGTCGTCGAGCAAAGTGCGGGCCCGCGGCAGGTCGTCAACGCCGAGGTCACGCAGCGATGCCACCCCCATCACGGCGGCTCCCGCCTCGCAGGAGGCGCGTCGGTCGGCATAGCCGCCGGTGGAGTGGTCGTGCGACACGCCGGTGTCGATGATGAGCAGCTCGAGCCCGGCCTCGGCGAACCCGAGCGGCACGAGCTCGGATGCAAGCGAACGGCAGTCGAGGAACACGGCGTGGTCGTCGCGGCCGAGGAGCGATGCAGACTGATCCATGATTCCGGTGGGGGCACCGACGGCCTTATTCTCGGCGAGTTGACCGGCCCGGGCGAGGGTGGGCCGGTCGAGTCCCAGCTGCCAGACTTCGTCGAGAGCGACGGCGACGGCACTTTCGATGGCGGCGGATGATGACAACCCGGCCCCCACCGGGACAGTCGACTCGATGTAGAGGTCGATTCCGGGTACGGCCGAGAGGTCTGCGCCAGCCTCTCCGAGGGCCCATGCGACGCCAAGTGGGTAGGCGGACCAGCCCGTAAGACGGGACGGCTCGAGTTCGGTGAGCGCCATACCGGCCATCTCGTCGGCGAATTCGCTCGCGACTCGCATGAGCCCGTCATCCCGAGCGCCGAGAGCCACGACCGTGCGTCGGTTGATGGCAAAGGGCAACACGAAACCCTGGTTGTAATCGGTGTGCTCGCCGATGAGGTTCACACGCCCGGGCGCCGACCATATGCCGAGCGGGGCATATCCGTGAATCTGTTCGAAGCCGTCGGCTACGTCATCCCTGATGTCGCTCATGCGCGCTCGATTCCTTTCCTGATGAATGCGGCGGTCTGCTCGGGAACGATATCGCCGATCCAGGCCCCCATCGCGGCCTCGGAGCCAGCAAGGTACTTGAGTTTTGACTCGGCACGGCGGGGGCTCGTGAGTTGAAGCATGAGCCGGATGTCGTCGCGAGAGACGGTGACCGGTGCCTGGTGCCAGGCGGCGATGTAGGGGGTGGGGGTGTCGTACAGGGCATCGATGCCACCCAGCAAGCGCAGGTATATCTCTGCTAGTTCGGTGCGTTCGGCATCGTTGGTCGCGGCGAAATCGGGGATGTGGCGGTGCGGGAGCATATGCACCTCCAGGGGCCAGCGCGCGGCAAAGGGAACGTAGGCGCTCCAGTGCTCGCCCGCAAGCACGACTCGCTCCGAGGATCGTTCGAACTGGAGAATCGACTCGAACAGGTCGGGCCCGAACCTGGAGATCGACTCGACCACGCGCTGGGTGCGTGGCGTGACGTAGGGGTAGGAGTAAATCTGCCCGTGCGGATGGCGCAGGGTGACGCCGATCTCTTCGCCACGGTTTTCGAACGGGAACACCTGCTGAACCCCCGGGATCGCACTCAACGCGAACGTGCGGTCGGCCCAGGCCTCGATGACGGTGCGAGCCCGCTACGCGGAGAGCGTGCCGAACGACCCTTCGTGCTCTGGGCTGAAGCAGACCACCTCGCAGCGGCCCACCGAGGGCAGGGTACGGCCGAGCCCGATCTCATCGAGCAGCGCCGGGTCAAACGCCTCGGTCGAGGGGC
Organism: Salinibacterium sp.; assembly: GCF_031364185.1. Taxonomy (NCBI): domain Bacteria; kingdom Bacillati; phylum Actinomycetota; class Actinomycetes; order Micrococcales; family Microbacteriaceae; genus Salinibacterium; species Salinibacterium sp. The sequence continues at coordinate 2,763 of NZ_JANLVV010000341.1, forward strand.
CGAACGAGGGGGAGCGATTCTCAAAGACGGCGACGTCGTAGTTGCTCGGCACCTCTGACGGGTTCGACGCGGTGGCCGGTGCGAGCGGATCCTGGTCGGCGGGGGGCAGAAAGACGCGATTCTGGCGGGATGCCGCGATCGATACCCACTCGCCGGTCAGCGGGTCCTGGCGCATGGTCGCGGTCGCGGGCCTGGGGTCGAGCGTGCGGGCATCGACCGCGCGTCCCGGCGGCAGCGTGGAGTGTGCGTCGTCGTAGTAGATGAGCTCGCGACCGTCGGCGAGCGTGGTCGGGTGCCGGGTGATTCCTGCCATCAGCATGCTCTTACGATATCGAAAGCAGACCTTTCGATTTCCACACTGACGAGCCCGCGGGCGGGGATGACCGTCATCCACGCCGATAGGCTGTCGGCGTGAACCAGCGAATGCCAGCAGTCACCCACTCACCCACCGGCGAGCAGTTCGAGATCGCCAGGGCCGGCTCGACCGCCATCATCACCGAGGTGGCCGCATCGCTGCGACACTTCTCGATCGACGGCACTGAGATCACCGAGTCGTATCCCGTGGGCGCCACCCCGCCCTTCGCCGACGGGATCGTGCTCGTGCCGTGGCCCAATCGCATCGAGGATGGCCGCTGGCGGCTCGACGGCACGACCCTCCAGCTCGATCTCACCGAGGCCGATAAGCACAACGCGATCCACGGGCTGCTGCGTAACACCGCCTACCGTCTGCTCGAGCGCACCGCGAGCTCGGTCACGCTGGGCGCGACGGTGTTCCCCCAGCACGGGTATCCCTTCCACCTGGCCACAAGCGTGCGATACGAACTGGTCGACGGCGGCCTTGACGTTACCCACGAAATTCACAACCTTTCGGCGGCGAGGGCCCCGGTCGCGATCGGTACTCATCCGTTCCTGAAGATCGGCGACGTGCCGGCGGCTGAGCTCGAACTGACGGTGCACGCATCCACCTATTTCGAGGTGGATGCCCGGCTCAACCCGATCGCAGAACACCCGGTCGACGGCACCAGGTACGACCTGCGCACCCCGAGGCGTGTCGCAGACCTGAGCCTCGACACTGCCTTCGGCGGCGTAGAAACAGTGGATGGCGCCAGCGCCACCCTGCGTGCCCCCGATGGCCGCGAGGTGCGCCTGCTGCAGGACAGCGCCCACGGCTTTGTGCAGGTCTTCACGACCCCAATCTTCCCCAAGGACGGCGGTCTCGGTCTTGCGGTCGCGATCGAGCCGATGACGGCGCCGCCGAACGCGTTCAACAGCGGGCAGGGCCTCACCTGGGTCGAGCCCGGCGCGACGTGGACGGTCGGCTGGGGCATCCGGTACTCCGGTTAGGTCATGGTGAATACCGCACCCAGCCCGACCGACATCCGTCGCTGGCGAAAATACCTCGCCGCCGAGCGCGCCGAAGCCGCCGTGTACCGTGACCTCGCCTCTCGGCGCGCGGGTGAGGAGCGCGACATTCTCCTTGCGCTTGCCGAGGCGGAGGGCCGCCATGAGCAGCACTGGCTCGCCCTGCTTGGCGACGCTGCTGGCCGCCCGCGACCGGGCGACCTGCGTACCCGCTTTCTGGGCCTGTTGGCGCGGCGGTTCGGATCCGTCTTTGTGCTCGCTCTGGCCCAGCGAGCCGAAGGTCGATCCCCGTACGAGGGCGATGTGGATGCCACGGAGGCGATGGCAGCGGACGAGCGCATCCACGAGGAGGTCGTCAGGGCGCTCGCTGCCCGAGGTCGACAGCGGCTTTCCGGTACCTTCAGGGCCGCCGTGTTCGGTGCCAACGACGGGCTCGTCTCCAACCTCGCGCTGGTGCTCGGCGTGGCTGCCGCCGGGGTCGATAACCGCATCGTGCTGCTGACGGGAATCGCCGGTTTGCTCGCCGGGGCACTGTCCATGGGCGCCGGAGAATACGTGTCAGTGCGCTCGCAGCGTGAGCTACTCGATGCCACCACGCCGAACCCCGAGGCCGGGGCATCCGTTCCCTACCTGGATGTCGATGCCAACGAGCTGGCACTGGTCTATCGCGCCCGGGGGATGTCGGCGGCGGAGGCGACCGCGCATGCGGCGGAGGTGATCGGAGGGCGGGTGCTCACGCCGGCGCTGCGGCCGCAGGAGCACGAGGTTGTGGGTTCGGCGTTCGGTGCGGCGCTGTCGAGCTTCTGTTTCTTCGCCTCTGGCGCGATCATCCCGGTGTTGCCGTACCTGTTCGGCGCGACCGGGCTCACCGCCGTGGTCGTGGCTTCGGTGCTGGTCGGGCTTGCGCTGCTGGGCACCGGATCGATCGTGGGGCTGCTGTCGGGGGCATCCCCCCTCAAGCGCGCCCTTCGCCAGCTGGCCATCGGCTTCGGTGCGGCCGGCGCGACCTACCTGCTGGGGCTGCTGTTCGGCGTGAGCGCGGGCTGAGGCGCGTTACGACGCCGTGCCGCTGCATGACGTGAACATCGCGAAAGCCGTGCGATTGTGAACGCCTCGGCGTGAAAGGTGCAGTGGTTTCACGGGTTCCGTAATTGGGTACCTGGGTACATAGCAGCGTGTGATCGGCGCTGTCACGATTGTTTACAGCGGATCACTCATTTCGCTAAAACCATTCAGGAGATTGTCATGAATATGAATCGACCTCGAGTCGCCGCCCTCATCGCGGCAGGGGCGTTATGCCTCACTGTCGTTTCGCCCACCGCAGCATTTGCTGGTGACGACGACCGGGAAGAAAGCAGCTTGAATGTGTGTGAACGCAGCAACATCTACAAGTGCGATAACTGGAACTACTTTGAAAACTCATCTGAGATATATTTTGACACTCCGCTAGTTTTAGGGTCCGATGCGCAAACCTGTCCAAGTGATGAGGTCCTCTCTTCCACTGCCTCAACAACTGGCAGGACAATCGGCAGCACTAAGAGTTGGAGGTTCGGCGGTGACATCGACAATAAGGTCTTCGGGCCCATCGGCGTGAAACTCAGCGCTAGCTACAGCGAGGGCATCTCGAACAGCGTGACGACCAGCACCACGTATACCAAGCCCATTCCCCGAGGTCATATTGGACACATGACGTTCTCCCCAAAGATGTACTACTCGGAGGGACAGATGAACTGGACCCGGACGGACGTTGCGAGCGAATTTCATGATAAGGATGACTATAAAACTCACATCGAAAGTCGGACCCCGATGACCCTCCAAAGCGGCGCCGAAGCCGGCAGATATAACCTCGAATCGCGGCCTATGACCAGCGATGAAATCAAATCACTCTGCCCCCACGAGCCGGTCACGCCTGATCCGACCGATATCTGGATCCCCGGCCCGTTGGATAACATAATTTACCCGCGGGGCTAACGTAAGGCGCGCTAACCCCAACGGTGTCAACTGATTGAGTAAGCGAGCTTCCTCTATACGTTCAGCCAGATCCGTGAATGAGGAACTAGACAGCACCTTCGCCTGAGAAAATGAGAGCCCGGCCCCCCGGTTGGGCTCTCATTCGTTAAGGAGAGGCCGTGGTCCGTATCGAATGCGGGCGCACCAGGGTTCGCACTGAGCGCGAGTCGCCGCGCGATCCTAGGGTTTGATGCACTCTCTGCGACCGTCGTGCTTCTGTGTCGGGAAGTCGGGTTGGCCATCAGCTGCCACCCGTGCGAGATGATTGTGGTGTCCGGTTCGCCAGCCCCAAAAGTGGGTACCTCAGTACCTTCCAGCGTTCGATTGAACTTGAGAGTCTGGTTTTTAGCCGAAATATTTATTTCGTGGAAACAGTTCAGGAGATTGTCATGAACATGAATCGACTTCGAACCGCAGGTGTCATCGCTGCAGGAGCACTGCTGCTCTCTATGGTTACGCCCACCGCCGCGTTTGCTGACGACGATCCAGACCAAAAGGACATTAGAAGCTGCCACGGCGACTGCACTGGGTGGAGCTATGCCGAAACAAAGGGCGGCTTTGTCGATGGACCCACGCGAGCTATCGGCGCTTGGGCACCGTCTTGTCCTAACAGAACTGAGGAAACCAGGGCGTCTGGCGGGGAGAGCCAGACCATCGGCAACGATTGGAGCTGGTCGACCGGTCAGGGCGCAGATGCCCCCTTCCTCGCCGGTATAGGAGTGAGTGTTAGCAGAACTACCACAAACGGGGTCTCAAGAAGCGCGACAACCAGCACCTCATTCACTTTTGCCGTTCCGAAAGGCGAAATCGGACGTATCACGTTCAGGCCACTGATGTACCACTCTGAAGGCCGGATGAGCTGGACCGAGCACTACTACAACGAGACTCATGACACCAACGAATGGCACGATGACGTGATCACCAATACCCCTATAACTCTCTCTAACGGCACCGCTGACGGCATGTACAATCTCGAAACAAGACCCATGACTACTGACGATCTCCTTAAAGAGTGTCAGATCTCTCCCCCACCGATCGGCGCGCCGCACTCGATACGCGACTTGCTTAGCGACGGCTACCTGGAGACTGCAATCGGATAAGGTCCCAAGCATCGCACGCGACTTGTCGTTGTTGGAGGACGATAGATCCATTGTGGGAAAAGTAAGCGCCCAGCCCTATCGGCTGGGCGCTTCTTCATCGGCGAGGATTTTGTTGCAGGGAACGGGTATCAGCTGGCCGGTACCCGGCCCACCAACTTGCTGCCTCAGCACGACTCGACACGCCCAGCTTGGCGAGTATGCGCCCGACCTTGTTCTTCACGCTCTGCATGCTGAGTGTCAATCGTTGGGCGATCTCGGAGTTTGAAATCCCGCTTGCGATCAGCTCCATAACCTGATGTTCGCGTGGTGTGAGTCCGACCGCAGCTCTCTCCTCTTTACTGCGGCGCGCGCAGCCCGCGTAATCCGACAGCAACACCGCGGCGACCCGAGGTGAGATGGTGGAACCCTCCGTCGGCGCCAAGACGATCGCCGCGACGAGATCCTCCGGGGAAAACTGCCCCTCGACCAGATACCCATCGACACCACACGTAGCCACCTGCCGGATTTGTTCCTCTGTCGGAAACGAGTCCAGCACGACCACGGCTGTCGTGTCGTCGACGCCTACCCCGTCGAGAATATCCGTACCCCGGTGCTCGCCACAGAGTCCAAGAACCACCACATCTGGGTCATGGATCTCGATCGCACCAAGAGCCGCAACATCCAGGGGAACTGTAGCGATGACTGTCACCTGAGCGCACTGCGCGAGGGCATCGAGAGTCTCGTCGCGGCGCTCAGTGTCTGGCCCGACAACCACAACGCTGAGTGTGACGTCGGCGGGGTGAGGATAGGCGTCGGTGGGCTGGGTGCCGATGGTGTTGTCCCTATGGTCGATTTCACATGTCGGGCGCAGCCTGGCTAGGGACTCGATTTCGTAGACAAGTCCAACCCGGCCGCCTGCAACTAATTCAGAATATCAACTACTTCGGCGCTGTTTGCACCGATATCCGATGAATTGCTGGTTAATAATCGGAGGCTTATAGCGGTACGTGCCCCACTCATCCAGCCGAAACTGCTCGGGATTCTTCGCAAACCTGATGTCCCGCTGCCGATCAGCGTGCCGTCGGCCGACCCTGCTTCCCTCGATCTGTGTGGGGTGAACGATCAGATTGATCAGCGGTCCTCTGGTCAGCAATCGCGCATAATCAGAGGATGATCTCCACCCAGCTCGCTCGGGCACTCAGAGACTCGGGGCTCGAGTGGCGGCCGCGCGCCGGCGACGCCTTCCGCATCGACCGGATCGAGGCCGATGAGGAGGTGTACATCCTCAGCGACATGACCGTGGAAGCCCACGACTACGGCACTGGCACTGTTCTGGGGTTCAACGGCACCATCGAATGGGCGCTGGACTCGGTCGCTCTCGATGATGCGCTTTGGCTGCCGCAAGAACACCAGCTTCGCGAATTTCTGGCCTCGACATTCCGGTCGCTCACCAAGGCTGCCGGCTTTGTGGTTACGGCGGAGTTCGAGGGCCAGTCCTATGCTTTTGAGTCGGATGTGGCGGCGGATGCCTACGCTCGGGCCGCACTATACCTCCTCGACTCCCTCTCCGTATAGGCCCAGCGCCGTTTCGGGTTCCGCCGGTAGGTTGGCACGGTAGAACGCAACGGCGCGCTCACCTTTCACCCTCGGATAAAGGAGCCTGATATGCGCCCCCAGTACCTCATCGTTGCCCTCGTTGCTGTTGTTGCCTACGTGCTCGGCGCGAAAGCGGGGGAAAGCCGCTATGCACAGATTAGGAAGGCGGCCACTCGCTACTGGAACGACCCGCAGGTCAAGAAAGCCCGCAAGAAGGCAAAGAAGGCTCGCAATAAGGCGCGGTCGGCGGCGAATAAGCAGATCCACTCCTTCACTCGCTGATTTGTCAATCAACGTAGTGATGTCACCGGCGGAGGTTGGCCAACAACGCAGCCTCATGCGCGCGATGGCCAGAGGCGACCAGCAGGCGTTCTCTGACCTGTACGACCAGTTGTGTGATGCGACCTACGCGGTCTGTCGACATCACTTGGGCACCGGCTCTGTCGTCGACGGCGCCATGCATAGCGTGTGGTTGTACATCTGGCAAAATGCGCAGTCGTTGTGCCAGCGGGCGGGTTCTCCCTGGTCGACGATCATCGAGACCGCCGATCATCAGGCCAGGGCGCACCGCACCGGCTCTCTGCGCAGCGACATCAATTCGTAGCATTGGCATCGGCCGCGCCGTGGTGATGAGCGCACGCGCCGCCACTGAGCAGTAGAGAACAGCGGGCAGCAGCGCATATTCGACAAAGATGTATCAGGCTGCCCTTGCGCAACTCCTCTGATGTGTGATGAGAATTCAGACTATGGAGGATGGCATTTCGCACAGCAACCATCGCACCCTCTCGGACCCGAACACCGAGGTCATCTGGGACCGTGCTGCTCTCGCTTTCGAGGCGTGGCGATCGGGCAAAGCCCAGGCGATGGACGAGCTTGTGCGCACGATGACCCCCGTCCTGTGGCACGTAGTTCGCGCCCACGGACTTGCTGTTGAGCAGTCGCAGGACGTCGTGCAGTCCACCTGGTTGATTCTTGTCAGTCGCTATGACTCCATTGCAGACCCGCGCGCCGTGGCCGCCTGGCTTACGACGACTGCACGGAGGGAGGCCTGGCGTGTTGCGAGACGGGGGTCGCGCAACGTTCTGGTATCCGACGATATTCTCGAGCGAGTGGCCGAGGATGATGGCTCGGCCGAGGAGGTCGCCGTCGCTCGCGACGACCAGGGCTGGTTGTGGACGTGCGTGAGAACGCTGTCGGAGCGCTGCCAGCGACTGCTTCGTATCGTCGCCTTCGAGGAGCGTCCCGACTATGCGCGCATCGCTGCCGATCTCGACATGCCGATCGGCAGTATCGGCCCAACCAGAGGCAGATGTCTCGCCAAATTGCGCGACGCGCTCGGATCTCGAGAATTGGCGCGATAGCCATGACAGACACCGAACTGTTTGCCCGATTGCGGCAGATGTGGACTGACCTCGACCCGATGCCCGATGACCTCGTCGACTCGATCCTGGTGGCACTTGCCACCGAGGGGCTGGCAGTCGAATATGTCATGCTCACCATGCTGGACACCGTGCCGGCGCTTGCGGGAGTGCGCGGGACATCCGAATCCCAGACCCTCGAATTTACCGACGGCACACTGAGGATGCTCTTGCGAGTGAATTCGACGGGGGATGGAGAACGGCGGGTGGATGGATGGCTCACGCCGGCCTCCGCCATGACTGTGCGGCTGACCCAGGCCCACGACGAGGTCACCGCCTCGATCAGCCCGGAGGGCCGCTTCGAGTTCGAGCACATTCCAACCGGGCGCACCCGACTGTGGCTTGAAGTCGATGCAATCGGGGCCGGTGGTGCCTCCCATGGCTTCACGACAGCCGAGTTCGATCTCTAACTCGTCGAACCCTTTCCAGCCGTAAGGAGCGCAGGATGACCACTGATCGAGGCACCGGAAGCAGCAACCCAAAGGGCGACAGTAGGCCAGAATGGGCATCTCGGTGGAGCTTTCCGCCCGTGGCCGCGAGTGTTCTCGACGCGACAGTGGAACCCGTTGACGGGATCACCGCGTATCCGACCCGCTACGTCCCGTCGCGACTGCTGGTATCGACACTGCGAGACGTGGATGAGGCCATCGCCGTGCTCACAAAAATCGCCGACACGCTCGGCTGGGTGCTCTCTCGGGACGAAGGCTTCGTGACGACCCCTATCGCCGAATCGGAGGCCGCCGGAGCCGCGCGTCGCAGACGGCTACCGTGGGCGAGCGGGCAACTCGGTCTTGCGAGGCTCATTCTGACGGCGTCCAGTGTGGCCCAGCAGGCACCGGATAGTTGGGTGCTGTTGCAGCGTGCTCGCAGGGAGTGGGGAATTGGGGCTTTGCAGGGCATCGGCCTCGATCACGTGCTCAGCATCTCCTCCCCGTTCGGGATGACTCCGTTCGGGATGACTCCGTTCGGCATGACGCCCTTCGGCATGACGCCCTTCGGTATGACTCCGTTTGGCATGACCGGGGCCGTGAACCCCATCGCGAGCTATGGCTACCCGGGTTCGGGAGGGCTGCAGCCGGTTGCCTTTGTGGGCGAAGCACCGAGACGCACGCTCGATAAGGAGTACCGGGGCCGCCGTCCTGTCATCGGCACCCTCGACACAGGGTGCGGAGCGCATCCCTGGCTCGATGCGATCGTGCGCACCAGGGTGGACATTGATGGCGTCCCCATCGGCCTCGTCGATCCCTCAACCGATCCCGAGATCTGGGGTGACCAGTTCGGTCCGCTCGACGGCGCGCTCGACCAGGTGGCCGGTCATGGCACGTTCATCGCCGGTGTGCTCAGACAGGCCGCCCCAGACGCGGATATCGTCGCGTGGCGAGTTGCTGCCTCCGACGGCACGGCACACGAGTCCGATGTGGTGAACGCTCTCACGGGCATCGCCGAACTCGTACGTCGGCATGCCAACGGGGAGCCCGAGGGCTTGCCTCTTGACGTGCTCTCACTCTCGATGGGTTACTACCATGAGACGCCGACGGACGACCGTTTACTGGACCAGACACTGCAGGAGTTGCTCGCGGTGATGGGGCGCTGCGGAACGATCGTGGTCTGCTCGGCGGGCAATGACGCCACCGCCCGGCCCATGTTCCCCGCGGCATTCGGGCCATGGGTGGATGGCAGTGGCCCCTGTGTCCAGGATCCGGATGCGACCTCGATTGTGTCCGTTGGTGCGCTCAATCCCAATCGATCGACCGTTGCGCTGTTCAGTAATACAGGGCCGTGGGTGCGGGTCTACGAGCGAGGAGTGTCCGTCGTCAGCACGATCCCTGTGTTTGAGGCCGGCAGCATGCCTGCCGGTCGCACCGTCGCATACGGACTCGATCGTGATTCCATCGACCCCGACGATTATCGCGGAGGTTTTGCGGTGTGGAGCGGAACATCATTCGCTTCGCCGCTTGTCGCGGGCAGGCTGGCCGCTCAGCTTGACGGCACTCTTCTTGCGGCCGCCAATCGCTCTGCGGCCGAAGTGGTCGATTACTCCTGGAAGACGATAGAGAAGGTGACAGCCCTGGTGCGACAATGAAACGTGTTGTCTGCCTCGACGCTGTACGAACGCGGAATTGACTATGGGAACGCCGGCCGTCATGCCGCCGCACGGCGAGCTCTCGACGCCGCGCTCTCGCGCAGCACCGATATAGATCTCACGGCCCGCATT
>NZ_JANLVV010000359.1:0-1063 GCF_031364185.1 Salinibacterium sp.
GTCGGCCACGCCGTGGATGAGTTGGCGGTGCAGGTTGCTGAGTTCCACCCGGTCGTCGTCGACGATGCCGATGGTTCCGACGCCGGCGGCGGCCAGGGACGGGATCACGCTGCTGCCGAGACCACCAGCCCCAATCACCAGCACGGTGGATGCCGCGAGCCGGGCCTGCTCGGCCGCTCCGAAGCCGGGCAGCGCGAGTTGGCGCGAGTAGCGGAGATCCATAGTCCCATTCTCTCGCGCCGGGGATGGCGGCAGCACGCAACCGCATTCTCGGAGCAGCTAAGCTAATTTCACCGCAAATGCGGTTTAAGGAGGATCGATGGCCGTGACACAGTTCACCGTCCGCGAGGCCGCAGCCCTACTCGGAGTCAGTGACGACACCGTGCGCCGCTGGGCGGAGGGCGGCAGGCTCGTGCTGGTCGCAGGCCCGAATGGCCGTGCGCACGTCGACGGTGCCGAACTTGCCAGCCTCGCACAGGAGCTTGCGACCGAGTCTGCGCTGGGCGAGGCGTTCGGCGCCAGCCGGGCATCGGCACGCAACCGGATCACCGGCATCGTGACCCGCGTGATCAAAGACGGGGTGATGGCGCAGGTCGAACTGCAGGCCGGGCCGTTCCGTATCGTGTCGCTGATGAGTCGCGAGGCCGCCGATGAACTCGAGCTCGAACCCGGCACCCTCGCGACCGCGAGCGTGAAAGCGACCACCGTGGTCATCGAGCTACCGGAGGTCGGCACGTGACGCGCACGCTGGTGACCGTTGTGGTCGCGGGGCTGCTGTTGAGTGGATGCTCGGCGCCCACCGCACCAGCTTCGGGTGACGCCCTCGTCGGCACCGTGACCGTGTTCGCCGCGGCATCCCTCACCGACACGTTCGGTGCGATCGCCGACGCATTCGAGCGGGAGCACCCGAACGTGACGGTCACCCTGAACTTCGGCGGAAGCTCCAGCCTCGCAACCCAGATCGTCGGGGGAGCGCCGGCCGACGTGTTCGCCGCCGCCAGTGGCGCCACTATGGCGACGGTGGCCGACGCCGGGCTGACCGTGGGCGAGCCGACCGTGTTCG
>NZ_JANLVV010000393.1:0-13926 GCF_031364185.1 Salinibacterium sp.
GGGGAAGACCCCGGGCGGGGTTTCATGCCATCGCCAGGACCGGTCAGCGTGCTCCGGGTGCCCGGCGGCCCCGGCGTGCGAGTCGACAGTGGCGTCACCACGGGCGACGTCATCAGTGGAGCATTCGACTCGCTGCTCGCCAAACTGATCGTCACGGGGTCGTCCCGAGAGGATGCGCTCGAGCGCTCGCGTCGCGCCCTGGACGAGTTCGAGGTCGCAGGCCTGCCGACCGTGCTGCCATTCCACCGCAAAATCGTGCGGGATCCGGCCTTCACGTCGTCGCCGTTCAGCATCTACACCCGATGGATCGAGACCGACTTCGTCAACGACATCGAGCCGTGGAGTGGATCGCTACCCGACGGCTCCGCACCGCCCGCCCGGCACAGCGTTGTCGTCGAGGTGGGCGGCAAACGGGTCGAGGTGTCCCTGCCGACGAAACTGGTCCCGACGGTGGGTGGCGGAACGGCGCTCGCCGCCGCACCCAAGCGCCGGGCATCCAGCGCCGTCAGTACCGTCACCGGCGACTCGGTCAAGGCGCCCATGCAGGCCACCGTCGTCAAACTCGCGGTCGCGGAAGGGGACAGGGTCGTCAAGGGCGACCTAATCCTGGTGCTCGAGGCCATGAAAATGGAACAGCCGCTGGTGGCGCACAAAGATGGCACCGTGACCGGCATCAACGCGGCCGTGGGCGCCACCGTGGCATCCGGGCACCTGCTGCTCAGCATCGCCGACTGACGCCGCCCTCGCGCCCACGCCGCGCACGCCCGTCGCCGCTGCCCCGCGAGGCCCCGCCCACCGCGCCCATTCGGCACGAGCGCGCGGGTGCGCACAGCCGCGGTGGCGCCGAATGGGCGCGCTCGACCCCTGACGCTCAGCGCAGTCCCGCGGCACCAAGGTGTGCTCGCAATCGTGGCAATGAGATTGCCACTGCCCAGTCCCACCGCGACATTCCCCGGCCGGAGGCTCGCAAGCGATCCTCGCGCTTCTTCTCATCGGCTAAAGCCCGAGCAGGTGTGCGCCCGCGCAAAAAGGCGGGAAGCGTGTACTTACCGGCGCCGTCGAACTCACCCATCAGCCTTACGTCCTTCCACCAGAAATCCGTATAGCCGATAAGCCCGTTCCGGTCGTAGAAAGGCTGCTGCAAAATCGGCGGGGGCAAGTGCAGCAGATGAATTCCCACGCGACTGCATGACTCCCCCGGAGATCCCGAACCGCCATCCGCAAAGTCGATCACGGCGCGCGCCTGAGCAACCCCTCGGCCAGACCCCGCACGTGCCAGCTCCTGCAGGAGATCGGTTTTGAGCACCGGGGGCCTCATGGTGATGCCCGACGCATCCGATAGTCCACTCAGAGCCGCGTCGGCTACGCAGACTGCCTCGCGAAAGCTGGATGTGCGCGCGACATCAACTACCGTTCGCAGCAGCGACGTCACGTGGAGCCCGTCAATGATCGACACATCTCCGGGATCGACCCCATGCCGAGCGAGTTGAGTCGTCGATCTACCGCCAGCTGAGACTCCGGAGATGACGTGGACCAGGCGCGGCCATGGCTCGACAGCAGGCAGACCCCATATCAACGCCGCGCTTCGGTGCGAAAATACCAAATCCAAGGTGTCCACCAACTGAGCAGCCTGGATTCGCAGCAGATATGCCCTCTCGTCTCGCTCGAACGTGGGGAGCAGTGCATCGACTGGCGTCGCGTACGTGCCGCGGCTCACTTTCACCAGCTCGCCGCGGCGGACATCGGCAATAAGTTCTCCGCGGCCACCGCGAGCTCGAATTTCACCGTCTCGCACGAACTGGTCTCGCCATTCACCGTGGGTTGTGGATGTCATCCACTCAGGTTCACCGATCAGGGGAGCACGCATCCCGCGATCGCCAACTCGGGGAAACGATGACAGCGCGCGGCGGCTGTTGAGGACAGGAGGCCCCGGCGAGCGCTGCCGTTCGGCACGAGGGCGCCCGTGCGAACGGGTGCGGTGGCACCGAAGGGGCGCGCTCGCGCGGGACGGGGCGGCGCGCTCGCACGGGGCGGCAGCGGCGTCAGCCCACGATGTGCATCGCGCGGGCGGCATCCGTGATGCTGCCGGTCAGCGACGGATAGACCGAGAATGCGCGCGCGAGCTGGTCGACCGTGAGGCGGTGCTCGACCGCGAGCGCCACCGACATGATCAGTTCCGAGGCGTGCGGCGCCACCACGATGCCCCCGATGACGGTGCCGGAGCCGGTGCGGGCGAACAGTTTCACGAAACCGTCTTTGATGCCCATCATCTTGGCGCGGGGGTTCGACGCCAGCGGCAACTTGTATACCTCGCCCTGCACGATGCCATCCTCGATCTGCTTCTGCGTCCAGCCGACGGTCGCAATCTCGGGCTGCGTGAAGACATTGGATGTCACATTCCGCAACTCAATCGGAGTAACACCGTCACCCATCGCATGAAATACCGCCGTGCGACCCTGCATCGAGGCGACCGAGGCTAGCGGCAGAAAGTCCGAGCAGTCGCCGGCCGCGTAGATCGACGGCATCGACGTGCGGGCGACCCTGTTCACTCGGATGTGGCCGGATTCCGTCAACTGAACCCCGGCCTCCTCGAGGCCGATGCCTGCCGTGTTGGGGATGGAGCCCACCGCGAGCAGGCAGTGGCTGCCCTCGACGGTGCGTCCGTCTGACAGGGTGGCGAGCACGCCATCCGCGGTGCGCGTGACCGATTCGGCGCGGGATTTGGAGAGCACCTCCATCCCGTTGCGCTTGAAGACGTCCTCGATGACGCGGGCGGCGTCGGCGTCTTCACCGGGGAGCACCTGCTCGCGCGAGGAGATGAGCGTCACCTGCGAGCCGAGCGCCGTGTAGGCGGAGGCGAACTCGGCGCCGGTGACACCGGATCCGACAACGATCAGGTGCGGCGGGACCTCTTCGAGCTTGTACAGCTGCGTCCAGGTGAGGATGCGCTCGCCATCGGGAACCGCGGTGGGCAGGATGCGCGGGCGGGCGCCCACGGACACCACCACGGTGTCGGCGTCGATCTCATCGAAGTCGGTGCCGGCTTTGCCCTTGCCGGTCGAGACGACGAGGCGCTGGGGGCCATCCAGTCGCCCCTCGCCGTGGATAACGCGCACCCCGGCCTTGATCAGCTGCGACTTCATGTCTTCGGACTGCTGGCGTGCGAGCCGCATGAGCCGCGCGTTGACGGCGGCGAGGTTGACGGTGACTTCGGGCCTGACCGCGCGACCTGACTCGGAGCGGGTGAAGAACTGCACCCCGAGGTCGGCTGCCTCGCCGATGCCGTTGGTGGCTTCCGCGGTGGCGATCAGCGTTTTGGAGGGTACCACGTCGGTGAGCACGGCCGACCCGCCGACGCCTTCCCGCTCGACGAGCGTGACCTCTGCCCCGAGCTGGGCTCCGGCCAGGGCCGCCTCATATCCGCCGGGGCCGCCTCCGAGGATCGCGATGCGTTGCGTGCGCTCGAATTCATAGGCCATGCCCCAATTATCTCAGAATAGAGTGGGGGGATGTCGCAGCTGACCTTCACTCATCCACTCGATGATCCCACCGCAGATCCATCCGAAATCGCGGCTCTCGCGGCCGCCGAAATCGCCCAGAGAACCGGGGTGGAAAAGCATGACATCGCGCTGACCCTGGGCAGCGGTTGGGCGAAAGCCGCCGACCTGATCGGCGAGACCACGGCGACGATTGCCGCCGCCGAGATCACGGGTTTTAGCCCGCCAGCGCTGGCGGGCCACGTGGGTACCCTGCGTTCGGTGCTGCTGCCGGGAGGCAAGCGTGCGCTGGTCATCGGCGCGCGCACCCATTACTACGAGGGCCACGGCGTTCGCCGGGTGGTGCACTCGGTGCGCACGGCGGCCGCGACGGGCGCCACCACGATGATCCTGACAAATGGGGCCGGGGGAATTCGCGAAACGTGGAGCCCTGGCACCCCTGTGCTCATCAGCGACCACATCAACCTCACCGCGGATTCGCCCCTCGAGGGCGCCACCTTCGTCGACCTCACCGATCTCTACAGCCTGCGGCTGCGCGACCTGGCGCGCACAGTGGATGGGGATCTGGACGAGGGCGTGTACTGCCAGTTCCGCGGTCCCCATTACGAGACCCCGGCCGAGGTGCAGATGGCGAAGACCATCGGTGGTCACATCGTGGGGATGTCGACGGCACTCGAGGCGATCGCCGCGCGGCAGGCTGGCATGGAGGTGCTCGGCATGTCGCTGATCACGAACCTGGCGGCGGGCATCCAGAAAACAGCTCTCAGTCATCAGGAGGTGATCCAGGCCGGCAGGGATGCGGAGTCGACGATCAGCAGCCTCCTGGCCCGAATCGTGGCCGCACTGTGACGGTCGATGCTGCAAGCGCAGGCCTGCTGGCTGCCGCGAATTCCTGGCGCGACCAGGATCCGGATGCCACGACCAGGGCCGAGCTCGACGATCTGGTTACCGCGGCGGCGGCAGGGGATGCCCCTGCTCACGCCGCGCTCGTCGACCGATTCTCGTCCCGGCTGGAGTTCGGCACCGCGGGCCTCCGCGGGGAGCTCGGTGCCGGCCCCCGCCGAATGAACCGGGTGCTTGTTACCCAGGCCGCGGCAGGACTCGCCGCGTACCTGCTCGCGCGCGACCCACACCCGAGCATCGTGATCGGCTACGACGGCCGCCGAAATTCTGAAGTTTTCGCGCGCGACACGGCCACGATCATGGCCGGCGCGGGCGTTACCACCACCCTGCTGCCGCGACACCTTCCGACGCCCGTTTTGGCCTTCGCCGTGCGCCACCTCGACACGAGCGCCGGCGTAATGGTCACGGCAAGCCACAATCCCGCGAACGACAACGGCTATAAGGTCTACCTGGGTGGCGCCGACCAGGGCTCACAGATCGTGCCACCGGAGGACGGACTGATCGCGGCCGAGATCGCGCGCGTCTCGGCCGTCTCCATCACCGACCTCCCGAGATCGACCGACTTCATCGTCGCCGATGACACGATCCTTGATGAGTACGTGCGCCAGACCGCCACGATCGGCCACCCGGCCGCTGCGGTGTCGTTCGTCTATTCGGCTATGCACGGGGTCGGGTGGGAGACCGCAAAGCTGGTGTTCGAGGCCGCCGGCTTCGGCACTCCTGCTGTGGTCACCGAGCAGATTGAACCGGATGCCGCGTTCCCCACCGTCGCGTTCCCCAACCCCGAAGAGCCCGGCGCGATGGATCTCACGCTGGCCCGCGCTCTCGAGGTCGGGGCGGATCTCGCGATCGTCAACGATCCTGACGCCGACCGGCTGGCCGTGGCGGTGCCGGGCCGCGATGGTGTGTGGAGGCGACTGAGCGGCAACGAGGTCGGATACCTGCTCGGTTGGCGGGCGGCGGAGCGGGCTGCAGCCGGGAGTGCGACGGAGGGGGGCACCCTGGCCGCGTCCATCGTGTCCAGCCCCGCATTGCGGGCCATCGCCGCCGAGTATCGCCTCGGCTACGAAGATACGCTTACCGGTTTCAAGTGGATCTCGCGCGCCGAAAACCTCCTCTACGGTTTCGAGGAGGCGCTGGGATACCTCGTGGATCCGCACATCGTGCGCGATAAGGACGGCATCTCGGCGGCCGTCGATTTCCTGTCGCTGGCCTCCGAACTGAAGGCCGCCGGTCGAAGTATCGATGACCACTTCGACGACTTTGCCGACAGGTTCGGTGCATTCGCGTCGAGCCAAATCTCGCTGCGCGTGGACGACCTTTCCCGAATTGCCCAGATGATGGACGCGCTGCGAGCCACACTTCCGACGACCATCGGCACGATTGCCGTGGACCGCATCGACGACTTCATCGGCGGATTCGACCAGTATCCGGCCGGCGACATCCTGCGCATTCACCTGTCGGGTGGAAGCCGCGTCATCGTTCGGCCGAGCGGAACCGAGCCGAAGTTGAAGGTCTACATCGATGCGTCGAGCGCCATCGGCACGGCGGCCGAGCGACGCGCCGCCGCCCAGTCGGTGGTGGCTGAACTCGACGCCGGGATGCGGCGGCTGCTCGAGGCCTGAGCGGGATTGTTACCAGCGGGACCGCTCCCCTTGTCGGCGAGCCGTCAGGCCAGCGCCGCCTCGAGCTTGGCACGCAGCTCGTCGGTGTCGAAATAGTTCTCCACGACGATCACATCGGCGGAAGTCTTGCCGATTGCGCCAACGAATTCGGCCGATGTGAGAATAACCTGGGCGTCGGCCGCGACCTGCTTCACTGAGGAAATGTCGGCCGCCACCACCGTGGCCTCGATTTCGAGCTTGCGCAGCACGCGCTCGGCATTCACCTTCAGGATGCCCGAACTGCCGATGCCCGCGCCGCAGATGGTCACGATTTTCATGTTTCCACCCTCCTTCGCAGGCTCAGTCGGCGCTGGGGTCGCAGAATCGCTGACGCGATCCTCATAGCTCCACCGCGCCCATGATAGACCGCACCTCCTCCGCCGACCGAGCTGCGGCCAGGTCGGCGATGGCCGACGAGTCGTTAAACACGTTAGCGACGGCCGCGACGGCCGCCAGGTGAGTGTCCGCACTCACCATCGCCAGCCCCAGAATCACACTGACCGGATCGTTATGAGGATGCCCGAACGTCACCGGCGACGCGAGGGTCACGATCGACAGGCCGTCGGCGACGACCGCGGGGCCAGGGCGAGCGTGCGCGAGCGCCAGGCCGGGAGCTATCACCACGTACGGGCCGTGCTCCTCGATCATCCGAATCATCTCCGTCGAATATTCCGGCAGTGCCGAGCCCGAACGCACCAGGGCTTCACCCGCCAGGGTCACCGCGGCGCGCCAGTCTGCGGCCTCGGCAGCGACGACGATGGCGCTCATCGGGAGCGGGGGCAGGGTCATCCTTCAGGCCGCATCGAAACCAGCGGTGATGATGTCAGCCAGCTCCTCGCGCTCCTCGATGGGCAGGAATGCCGAGGCCGCGGCGTTGAGCTGGAACACCGCCAGGTCGGTGAGGTCGTAGCCGAACGTTTCGGCGAGCAACGACAGTTCGCGCGTGAGCGATGTCGCGCTCATCAGCCTGTTGTCGGTGTTCACCGTGACCCGGAAGCCGAGCTGGTACAGCAGGTCGAAGGGGTGGTCGACAAGCTCTTCACCCCACTGCTCGATGGCACCGGTCTGCAGGTTGGAGCTCGGGCTGAGTTCGAGCGCGATCTCGCGATCTTTCACCCACTGGGCGACGGGGCCGAGCGTCACATAGGTGTTTTCGTCGTCCTCGCTGGAGGTGACGATATCTTCCGCAAGCCTGACTCCGTGGCCGAGGCGCAGCGCTCGGCCATCGAACAGGGCGCCGCGAATCGACTCGAGGCCGTCGGCTTCGCCCGCGTGCACGGTCGTGGGCAGGTAGTTGCGCGCCAGGAAGTCGAAGGCGTCACGCATATTGCTGGCCGGAAAGCCGACCTCGGCTCCGGCGATATCGAAACCGACGACGCCGCGGCCGCGATGGCGAACCGCCAGTTCGGCAATCTCACGCCCTCGATCGGCGTGACGCATGGCGCTGATCAGCTGCCCCACCCGGATGCTTCCACCGGCGTTCGCGACATCCTCAGCCCCCGCGTCCAGGCCTTCCTGCACGGCCTCGACGGCCTCGTCAAGGCTCAGGCCCCGCGTCAGGTGTTGCTCGGGAGCCCAGCGGATCTCCCCGTACACGACTCCATCGGTGCCGAGATCCTGCACGAATTCGCGGGCGACACGCGTGAGGCCCTCCCTGGTCTGCATGACGCCGGTCGTGACGTCGAAGGTTTTCAGGTACTCCACCAGCGAGCCGGAATCCGACTGGTCGGCGAACCAGGTCGCGAGCGGCGCGGCCTCCGCGACCGGCACTGCCATACCGATGGCATCCGCCAGCTCGATGATCGTCTGCGGACGCAGGCCGCCATCGAGGTGATCGTGCAGAGAGACCTTGGGGAGGGCGGCGATGTTTGCTCCGCCTCCGGGCATGACGTAGTTGTCGATGGCGCTATTCATGATGTCAAATCTATCGGTAGCCGACGGGGCTGTAGCCTCGTGTTTCATGCCAACCAAGATCATCCTGGACTGTGATCCGGGGCACGACGATGCCATCGCCATGCTGCTTGCCTGGGGCAATCCCGACATCGACCTCGTCGGGGTGACCACCGTGATGGGCAACCAGACCATTGACAAGGTCACCAGAAACGCTCTGTCTGTGGCACGAGTCGCTGGCATGACCGGTGTTCCGTTCGCGCGGGGAGCGCACCGGCCGCTCGTGAGGCAGGCTGAGGTGGCCGCCAGCATCCACGGCGCGTCCGGTCTTGACGGTCCGGTACTACCCGAGCCCACACTCGAGCTCGACCCGCGGCACGCCGTCGACTTCATTATCGACACGATTATGGGCGCCGAGGCCGGCGAGATCACCCTCGTGCCCACGGGAGCTCTCACCAATATCGCGCTGGCGGTGCGCAAGGAGCCGCGAATTGTGCCCCGGGTAAAGCAGGTCGTGCTGATGGGGGGCGGTGTGAATGTCGGCAACTGGAGCGCCACGAGCGAGTTCAACATCGTGATCGACCCGGAGGCGGCGCATATCGTCTTCAACGAGCCGTGGCCGCTGACCATGGTGGGGCTCGACCTGACCCATGAAGCGCTGGCCACGCCATCCATCGTCGCAGCAATCGCCGCGGTCGGCACTGCGCCGGCACGTTTTGTGGGCGAGCTGCTGGCGTTCTTCGGCGAGACCTACCGCGAGCAGCAGGGCTTCGAGCACCCGCCCGTCCACGATCCGTGCGCGGTGGCATTCGTGATCGACCCGACGGTGATGGAGGTCACCCGGGTGCCACTCAATATCGAGCTCACCGGCACACTCACTCTCGGGATGACCGTGGCCGACTTCCGCGCGGCCGCCCCCGATACCTGCACCACCCATGTCGCGCGCAGGCTCGACCACACGAAGTTCTGGGCGCTGGTCGTCGACGCGCTGGAGCGCATCGGCGACCCCGAGCACGCGTAATACGCGAGCGCGGCGGTTCGGCGCGAGCGCGGCCGTGCGCACCCCCGCGGTCGTGCCGAACCGCCGCGCTCGAGCCGTCCGGCCGTGCTCCCCACCGCAGGCCGCCCCCGCCGTCCGCGGCCCGCACCTCACAGCCGGTCGGCGGCGGCATTCAGTGGCGTTCGGTGGCGGCGGTGGAGGAGGCTGGTGTGGGGGCGCGTAGGGCTCGTGGATGACGCGACCCGCGCTCGAGCGGAGGGGCCGCTAGTCGACGCGGCCGGCCAGCAGCGGGCCGCCGTCCTCGACGGGGTCACCGACGGAACCGATGCGGTACGCACCGGTGAGAGCCTCGAGTGCGCGGTTGAAGCGGGCGGGCTCATCCGTGTGCATGACGAAGAGCGGCTGCCCCTTGGTCACCGTATCGCCCGGCTTAGCGAGCAGGTCGATGCCCGCGGCGTGATGCACGGGATCCTGTTTGCGCGCGCGGCCGGCCCCCAGTCTCCACGCGGCGATACCGAACGGCAGGGCCTCCTGCGCGACGAGCACGCCGTCACGGTCGGCGAGCACCGGCTGGGATTCGCGCGGCGCCGGCAACGCGGCATCCGGATCCCCGCCCTGGGCCGAGATCATCGCGCGCCAGGTGTCCATCGCGCGACCGTCCGCCAGCGCACCGGCGACGTCGGCGTCGGGAAGGCCGGCCAGCGCGAGCATCTCGCGGGCGAGGGCGACGGTCAGTTCGACGACATCCGCGGGGCCGCCACCGGCGAGCACCTCCACCGATTCACGCACCTCATTGGCATTACCGATGGTGAGACCCAGCGGCACGTTCATGTTCGTCAGTAGCGCGACCGTTTTCACGCCGGCATCGTTGCCAAGGCGCACCATCGTCTCGGCGAGCTCGCGGCTGCGTGCCGGATCTTTCATGAACGCGCCGGAACCGAACTTGACGTCGAGCACGAGCGAGGCGGTGCCCTCCGCGATCTTTTTGCTCATGATGGATGACGCGATCATGGGGATCGCCTCGACGGTCCCCGTGATATCGCGCAGGCTGTACAACTTGCCGTCCGCGGGTGCGAGGCCGGTGCCTGCCGCGCAGATGACGGCCCCCACCGACCTCAATTGGGCGTAGAACTCCTCGTTGGAGAGCGCCGCGCGCCACCCCGGGATGCTCTCCAGTTTGTCGAGCGTGCCGCCGGTGTGCCCGAGCCCCCGGCCCGAAAGTTGCGGCACCGCGACGCCGAAGGAGGCGACCAGCGGCGCCAGGGGCAGCGTGATCTTGTCACCGACCCCGCCGGTCGAGTGCTTATCGGTGGTGGTCTTGCCGAGGCCCTCGAACGACAGCGTTTCTCCCGAGGCGATCATCGCGAGAGTCAGGTCGCGGATCTCGTCGCGCTCCATGCCGTTCAGGAAAATAGCCATCGTCATGGCTGCCATTTGCTCGTCGGCCACATACCCGCGCGTGTATGCATCCACGAGCCAGTTGATCTGGGCCGTGGTCAGCGCGCATTGATCTCGCTTGGTGTGGATGAGGTCAACGACATCGAATGCTTCAACTGCCATGGTGGTTCCTTACGATCTCAGGGCGCTATTCGGCGCGGTATGCCTCGAGGGTGCGCGGCCCGAAGGCATCCGGGATCACCTCGTCAATGGTGCGAATGCCAGAGACGGTCTCGAGAAGCATGCCTTCAGCGGAATGTTCAAACAGCAGCTGGCGACAGCGCCCGCACGGCATGAGCGCGTTGCCGCGTCCATCGACACAGGTGAAGGCCACCAGCCTGCCGCCGCCGGTCATGTGCAGCGACGATACCAGCGCGCATTCGGCGCACAGCGTGAGGCCGTATGACGCGTTCTCGACGTTGGTTCCCGAGATGACGCGGCCATCGTCGACGAGGGCCGCGACTCCCACCGGGAAGTTCGAATACGGCACGTAGGCATGGGTCGCAGCCTCGTTCGCGACCGCTCGCAGGGCATCCCAGTCGATGGTGGTCGGGTCGATGGTCGTCACGATTTTATGTACGCCTTCCCGGATGCGGCCGGCGCTCTCACCTGGCCCACGAGGCCCGCGACGGCGAAGATCGTGACCAGGTACGGCAGCATCAGCATGAACTGGCTGGGCACGGGCGAGCCGACAATGCTGAGCACGCTCTGAAGGTTGGACGCGAAGCCGAACAGCAGCGCGGCAAGTGTCGCGCGGATCGGATCCCACCGGCCGAAGATGACCGCGGCCAGCGCGATGAACCCCGCACCGGCGGTCATCTCCTTATTGAAGGCACCGGCCGAGTCGAGGGTGAAGTACGCCCCGCCGAGACCCGCGATCCCCCCGGCCAGGGCGACGTTCCAGAACCTGGTGCGGTTGACGTTGATGCCGACGGTGTCTGCCGCCTGTGGGTGTTCGCCGACGGCCCGCAGGCGCAGCCCCCACTTGGTTTTGAAGAGCGCGAACCAGACGGCCGCGACCGCCACGTACATGATGTAGATGATGATCGTTTGCCGGAACAAGACTGGGCCGAGGATGGGGATCTCGCCGAGAATCGGAATCGGCAGCCGCGGAAAGCGCGGGGGCGAGTTGAGCAGCGCCTCGTTGGGACTGAGCAGCTGTGTGAACAGGAAGCTCGTGAGCCCGATAACCAGCACGTTGAGCACCACACCGACAATGACCTGGTCGACAAAGTATTTGATCGAAAATGCCGCGAGCACAAAAGACACCAGCACGCCCGCGACAATCGCCGCCAGCAGCCCGGCAACGGGCTGGCGGGTGATGGATGCCACCACCGCCGACGCGAATGCCCCCGCCAGAAGCTGGCCCTCGATGGCCACATTCACAATCCCCACGCGCTCGGAGATGACGCCGCCCAGCGCACCGAAGATCAGCGGAGCGCTGAGACCCACCGCACCTACCAGCAGCCCGGGCACCGGAATGGTGGCTCCAGCGGCAGCCCACGTCAGGAAGGCGATGAGAAACAGAGCCGCGAACACCACCGTCAGCCAGAGCGGCGTCTTCTTCGCCTGGAATGTCTTCCACGCCGAGAATGCCGCCAACGCGAACAGCAGGACGGTAACGACGATGGTGACGACGGTCACGTCGGCCGAGAGGGCGGGCAACTGGATCAGGTCACTATCTGTCGACAGTCGGAATATGGTGACGCCGCTGCGGGCACCGATGGTGAAGAGCAGCATGGCAATGACCGCGAAGACGCCGAGGCCGATCGGGGGCTTCCAGTTTCTGACGGTGGCGGTCTCGAGGCTGATAGTCGACGCCGGCGTGATCGGGGCCGGTGCGGTCGGGGTCATGACGCTCATTTGGTCACCATCGCCTTCGGGCTGAGGGCCCGTGCTCGGCGCAGCGTACCGGGCACGGGTAGTCGGAAGATCGCCCTCACGAGCGGGGGTGCCGCGATGAACAACACGATGAGCGACTGCACTACCAGCACAATGTCGATCGGCACGCCCTGGGCGGCCTGCATCGAGTAGCTTCCGGCCTTCAGCGCTCCGAACAGTATGCCGGCGACGAACACCCCGACCGGCTTGGAGCGCCCGAGCAGCGCTACCGTGATCGCGTCGAATCCGATGCCGGCGTCGATACCCTCGCTGAAACCGGTGGTGACGGTTCCGAGCACCTGCGCAACGCCCGCCAGCCCCACCAGTCCACCGGAGATGAGCATCGCGAATACGTAGACATTTTTGACATTGATGCCGGCAACCCGCGCCGCATTGGGGTTCTCCCCCACGGCGCGAAACTGAAAGCCAAGGTTGGACCTGTTCATCAAATACCAGACCCAGATCGTGGCCGCGATGGCGAAGACGAAACCCCAGTGCAGGTTGTATCTGGCACCAAACATTTCGGGGAACACCGCTGTCGGCAGCATCGCCGGCGACTTCGGGTTATTGGAGCCCGGCGCCTGGAGTGCACCCTGCGTCCTGAGCAGATACGAGATCAGGTACAGCCCGACGTAGTTGAGCATGATCGTGACGATCACCTCGTGCGCCCCGGTTCGCGCCTTCAGGAGCCCGGCGATTCCGCCCCACAGCGCTCCCGCGGCGACCCCGGCGACCACAGCCACGATGAGGTGCAACGGAAACGGCATCGGAAACGTGAACGCGACATAGCCGGCGGCACCCGCGGCGACCAGCATCTGGCCGCGGCCGCCGATATTAAACATCCCGGTGCGAAATGACACGGCCACACCGAGGCCCGCGGCGATCAGCGGAGTTGCGAAGGTCAGGGTCTCGGTCAGCGGTTTGATGCCGTCAGCAAATCCCGGGCGCCTGAAGTTGTAGATCGAGCCTTGGAACAACGAAGAATATGCTCCGGATGCCGCCTCCCAGATTGCCGCAAAAGTATCTCCGGGGCGCGAGAAGAAGTACCCGGACGCGGCCTGAACTCCGGTGTCAGTGAAGGCAATCAGGATGGCCCCTACGATCAGCGCGAGCAGTACCGCGAGCACCGAGATCATCGCGTGGCCGCCGACGATGTCGCGCAGCACCTGCTCGGTGCGGGAGCCGCGCGGCTCGTGTGCCGATGGTGGAGCATCGGTTGCCTCGGCAAGCACGGGCGGGGGAAGTTGATCGCTCATGCTGCGCTCTCTTTGTCTAACGGTACTTCGCCGGCCATCATGAGGCCCAGCACTTCTCTCGGGGTGTTGCCCGGCACGATACCGACGATGGTTCCGCGGTACATCACCGCGATTCGGTCGGCGAGCGCGACCACCTCGTCGAGCTCGGTGGAGACCACGATGACCGGGATACCGGCATCCCGGGTCTGCACGATGCGGGCGTGCACGAACTCGACCGATCCGACATCGAGCCCGCGGGTGGGCTGGGTCGCGACGAACAGCCTCAGGTCGCGACTGAGCTCCCGCGCGAGCACCACCTTTTGCTGGTTTCCGCCGGAGAGACGACCCACGTGGGTGTCGATTCCCTGGGCCCGGATGTCGAACTCCTGCACCTTTTCTCGCGCGAATTCATCGAGAAA
>NZ_JANLVV010000024.1:0-6833 GCF_031364185.1 Salinibacterium sp.
GCGAACACGACGTCAGCCTCACCGCTGAGCACGCGGGATACCGCCGAGTCCAGGTCAGCCGGGTCGATGAAAGGCGACGTGGCCTGAATGAAGACGAGGATGCCCGGTTGCTCATCCAGCTGATCGAGCGCGTGTAACAGCGCGGCTTCTGAGCTCGACTCGTCGCCAGCGAGGCTCTCGGGTCGGTCGATCACCTGGGCGCCGGCACTGCGGGCGGCGCTGGCGATAGCCGCGTCATCCGTGCTAACGAACACCTCGTCGATGCGATCAGCCGCCTGGGCAGACGCAACAGCCCGCCCGATAAGCGAGACCCCGCCGACCGTTTTCAGATTTTTTCCCGGAACACCCTTGGAGCCACCCCGCGCGGGAATGATCGCGATCACTCGCGTTGGCCCAGCGTCGGAGGAGAGGGTGATCACCGTTGTGAAGATACCGACACGATGAGGACCGCGGGTTGACCAAAGGTTAACGGCAGCCGACTTTTATGAGACCAGCCTGGGCGTTCGCGCGCGTTGGCGTCATCGTGACGCTTCGAACGTGCTCACGCGATGGCGGCACAAGGGAGACCGGCACAACTCAGGCGCCATGCCAACTTCGCCTTGAGGAGTGAGCTACCCCCGCACCGCATCCGCGGGGTTGGAGAACGCTGCAACAAGTGCGGGATACACGGCCGAGATAAGACCGCTTACTACCCCTGCGACGATCCCCACGCCGAGGTATGCGGGCGAGAGCACCGGTGTCCACTGTTGCAACTGGCAGACTGCGACCACCGCGAGTAGCCCAAAGGCGCTACCGGCAACACCGCCCGCGAGGCCGATAACCAAGCCTTCCAGCGAGAACAGCCGCCAGACTGATGCGCGGCTTGCGCCGAGTGCACGTCGCAGAGCGATCTCGGGGGCGCGCGAACGCACTGAGACGAACATGGTGGTGCCGGCGCTGAGGGTCGAAAGCGCCAACAGAATCAGGGAGACGATAGCAATCAGGGTTCCCAGGTCTGCGGCAACGCCTCGTCGAAGGGAGCGTAAATCGGCGACGGTGCTGGTATGCACCTGGCCGGGGTTGGCGGGGCTGATAGCGCTCGGCAGCGCTTCGGCGACGGCAGCGGGAAACCCCGGCTCAGTTCGCACGGTGAAAGTCGGTTGCCAACCGCTGATCACGTCCACCGCCGCTTTCGACAGTATGACGGAGTCAGCTAGCAAGGGATCGCGTTCCGACCCGCTGGCGAATCCGACGACCTCCACCGGGTGACCGTTGAGCCACAGTCGCACACCGGGCCCCGGCGCCGCGACTCCCAATAGCTCCGCGGCCCTATCCCCCACGATCGCGAATATTTCCGGCCCTGCATCGGTGAACAAGCTGGCAACCCCGGCGGGCTCGACCTGTGCACCGATCACATCCAGATAGCCCGCCGTGGCGACCATTCGCGGGCCATCGAAACGTGGCTGGCTCAGAAAGCTCCCCGGTGGCAGGAGCGAGATGGGGGAATCACCCGGCGCAACCCTTGCCGACCATCCGACGCCAATCACTCGGTCGATTGCTTTGATTCGTGCCTCGATCACCGGAATGCTCGCAATGGCATCGACCCCACTTCCCAGGTTGTCGTCAATGACCACCTCATCGAGAGCGGCCGCGGTGAGCCTGTCCGAAACCTGAGCAGCAGCGCTCTGGCTAATTCCGAGGGCACTCACCAGTCCGCCGGTGCCGAGCAGAAAGGCAAAGATAAGCACGAGCGACCGTGCGGGCGCGGTGGTGTGCGCCGACACCGCGGTGAACAGTTCAAGCGCGAGGGTGCGCAAGAATCGGCCGGGGTAACGTCGTTGGGCGGGCGGGGATGCGCGGTTCGCATTCGACGTTGGCGATGCAGTGGATGACGTTGCGGTCGATTCGCCCGTGAGCGCCGACACGCCTGTCGGGATTACGTCGTTGAGCACGCCATCCCGAATCTCGACCTGTCGGTGAGCGCGCGCGGCGACTGTCGGGTCGTGGGTAATAACGATCACGGTGACGCCGCGGCTGTTCAGCTCGCCAAGATAGTCGATCACCGTTGCTGAGTTTTCGGAGTCGAGCGCTCCCGTCGGCTCATCCGCGAGGATGACCGCGGGGTTGGTAGCGATCGCCCGCGCGACGGCAACTCGCTGTCGTTCCCCACCGGAGAGATTCTTTGCGACAAAGTTTGCTCGCGAGGCAATTCCCAACATGGTCAGTGCCCGCGTGACCCTGGCTACTCGCTCGCGCCGAGGAAGTCCGGAAATTTCCAAGCCGAGGCCGGCGTTGCTCGCTGCAGTGAGTGCGCCGACAACGTGGGATGCTTGAAACACGAAACCGAAAGTACGTGAGCGCAAACGATTGCGATCACGTTCACTTGCAGTCTGAACATCCTGGCCACGGATTCGGTAGGTTCCCGTCGAAGGTCGGTCCAAGAGCCCCAGGATGTTGAGCAGAGTAGATTTCCCAGAGCCGGATGGCCCCACGATCGCCACATAGTCACCTTCGTGAATGACAAGATCAACGGAGGTCAGCGCTGCTGTTCGTGCACCATCGTCATAGACCCGCCCGACAGATCTCAGTTCGAGCAACGGGGTCGCGGTATCTTCGGCGACGGATGCATCGCTCACGGCGACACAAGCACTTCGGTGCCGATGGCCAGCTGACCGCCGGATTCGATTGCTGCCCACCCCTCCGCCTGCGCCGTGACGGTGATGTAGATCCGCTCGCGGTCCTCCGCGTTGGCAGGAGTCTGACCTGAGGGCTCGCCACTGGCATTCGGGAGCTCAACGTAGGTGCCCTTGTCATCCTGTCGCAGCGCAAGCACCGGTACTGCTGGGGTTGTCCCTGCATCGCCGTCTGCCGAGACCGTGATGGGTGCTGACTCGGTCACCACGAAGTCAGCGGGAAGCTCCATTGTCACGTCACGACCCGCGCCGGAATTGTCCTCGGGCGTTGTGAACTCTCCGATGCGCAAGACTGTTGACGCCGCCGTCCCTGTCCCCGAACGCAGTTGCACTGCCTGCCCCACCGCGAGTTCGTCGGCTTCAAGAACGTTCGCCCGCGCGAGAACGACATCGGGTGATACTTTCACCACGGCGAGTGGAAGTTCGGGAGTCAGCACTGCGCCGACTGCAGCCGACGTCACGACGGTCGCGCCCGCGCTTACCGGCAAAAATTCGGACCACACGATCACCGTCGGCGCCACTGGCGCTGCGTCGAAACGCTCGTAGAGTTCCA
The DNA here is from genome assembly GCF_031364185.1 of Salinibacterium sp. NCBI lineage: Bacteria > Bacillati > Actinomycetota > Actinomycetes > Micrococcales > Microbacteriaceae > Salinibacterium > Salinibacterium sp. The sequence continues at coordinate 3,226 of NZ_JANLVV010000024.1, forward strand.
GCACGGCGGCGAGTGTTCGCGGGCCCACCTCACCGGTGACGGAAACATCTAGCCCCATGTGCTGCAGCGCTGACTGGAATGCAGTGACGTCTGCACCTGTTGATCCATCGACGAAGTTACGGTACAACGGCACGCCCTCAGGAATCGAGATTTGTGGGCGGCCAGACACTTCACCCAACATCGTCCCCGGTGCGATCATCTGCCCGGCAACCAGGGCCTGCCGGGTCACAATGAGGCGCTCCGCCGTCCCCGTACCTGACGCGACAGTCAGTTGTCTGGTCTCGCCCGAGACAACTCGACCCGGGAGGGTGACCCCCGGAGCCACGACCCGCTCCTCCACCGCATAGGTCACCTCCAACTGCTCGGACACCGAGTCCAGAGCCGACTGCTGGGGTGCCCGAACGAAGGTGCCCGCGATAAAGGACGCAGCAGCAACAAGGGCAAGAACGATAAAGAAAACGATGAGACGACGCGCGTTCGCTACGACGGGAAGGGCGACGAGCGCCGGTTGGTCTGAGGCATCAGAGACCATCGCGGTACCTTGTTCATTTTCCATTGCGCCCCGCCTAATGTTGTCGCGCACGTCCCGAAGATATCGACGGATTGCCGAGAGGATGATTTCCGCTCGCGGATGTTGACAATGGCGCGTTGCGTGCTCATGCTAATGGAAGTTGATTGCGGCTCACATACAATCTCTGAGAGCCTCTTCCCTCATTTGGAGTTATTGCCATGCATTCACGACCCGAACGAGCGCTCCACAGCAGGCCTCAGGTTCTTCGGGCGCTGGGCATTTCCTTGTCCATTACCGTCGGCAGTATGGTCCTGGTGTCATGCTCGTCGGCACCACAACCCGATACCGAGTCTGGGTCTGAAGGCTTGGATATTGGAGGCATTGACCTCGATCAGTACTCGACCGTCAGTGCCCAGCTTGACTTCGGGAAGGGCATCGTGACTTTGCCCATCGATGCCATTCGCAGGGACTCCGCGCAAGTGACTGAACTGAGGGACCAAGCACGAAGAGCCCTGGTGGATACCTGCGCGCGAGCAAGCGGGCTACCTAGTGTTGCCTGGGCGCCATTTTCCCAGATCAACCTGGATGGGCGACTTTACGGCTTGTGGAGTGTTTCGCTCGCAACTCGTTATGGATTCGAAATGGCCGACGAGTCGGTTAAACCAAACCGAAGCGACGACGAGTCACTGTGCTTCGCGTCGGCCAAAGAGGCGATGGCAGGAGTGGCACCTGATTCCTACTCCCTTGACGACCAGATAAGCAGTAGCGCCTACGATGCCGTTCAAATGTCTGACGAGGGCAAGGCGGCTCGTGCTGCTGCACAGGCGTGTATGACGGACGAAGGGCTCGTCATTGATCCCGATTCCGGACATCCCCGATCTGATGCTTCCGCAGGCAACAGCGAGGCAAATATTCGTATTGCGGTCATCGAAGCCACTTGCAACGTCGAGACGGGCGCGATCCAGACGCTGTACGACCTCACCGCCCGCTATCAGGCGGCGTTGATCGACCGAAACGAAGCCGCGGCGGTTGTATTAGCTGAGCAAAAGGCGGAATTGATCGCGGGATATCAGAAGATCATCGACGAGAGTAAGTAACTCGGGGCGGCTACTTACGCGATGCCGGAGCTTTTTGCCGCGTTTTGTACTCGACTACGGTGGTGAACTCTCGGGCCAGCGCACTAGCGAGGCGACCGCCATCTCGGCGAAGAGCGCCCGCACCCGCACGCCGCTCTCATCTCGCGCGCTGTACGGGGTCGAGTTGAGCAACCCGAACACTCCGAGCACACGCACGTCAATGTCGGCCGCCGCGAATTCGGGGCGGACTGCCGCCACCACCTCGCTCCAAGCCTGCACATAGCGTCGCTGCAGTGCCCGCACCCGGTGGTTGGCGTCGGCCGGGAGCCTGGCCAGTTCGTGATCCTGGATCCGGATGACGTCGCGCTCGGCCAGTGCGAAGTCGATGTGGAAGTCGACCAGGTTGCGGAGGGTCTCGATGCCCGGCGGCGACTGCGCGAGGATGACCTCGCATCCGGTCATCAGCCTCTCGCTCGCGGTCACCAACAGTTCGGTCAGGATCGCCTCCTTGCCCGGGAAATGGCGATACAGCGCGGGGCCGCTCACCCCGGCAGCCATCCCGAGATCGTCGATGGATACCCCCGTGTAGCCGTGCTCGGCGAACAGGCGCGCGGCCGCCGTCAGGTAGAGGGCGCGGCGGCTTGCTTTCTCCGTCGCGCGCCAGGTCTCCGTCATCCGCTCATCGTAGCGACGCTCTGGACATTGCGGTTAACGACTACTAACCTGAAGTCAATTAGTAGCCACTAACCGAAACGGTATTTTTCGATGGAGACTCTCGTCAGCGAGGCACGGCCCTCGACCGAGAGCTTTCGCGAAAATGCCGCGGCCCAGGTCGCGCTCGTGGACGAGCTTCGGCACCGACTGGCGGATGTCGGGCTCGGCGGTTCCGAGAGTGCCCGGGAGCGGCACGCGGGTCGCGGCAAACTGCTGGCACGGGATCGGATCGACGCCCTAGTCGATCGCGGAAGCCCGTTCCTGGAGGTGGCACCCCTCGCGGCCTTCGAGCTCTACAACAACGAGTGCCCCGGCGCCGGGGTAATCGCCGGCATCGGGATGATCCATGGCCGACACTGCATGATCGTAGCCAACGACGCCACGGTGAAAGGCGGTGCGTACTATCCGCTCACGGTCAAGAAACACCTTCGCGCCCAGGAGATCGCCTCCGAGAATGACCTGCCGTGCATCTACCTGGTCGATTCGGGCGGAGCATTCCTGCCGAGACAGGATGAGGTGTTCCCCGACCGCGACCACTTCGGCCGGATCTTCTACAACCAGGCCAGAATGTCGGCCAGGGGCATAGCTCAGATCGCCGCCGTGCTGGGCTCGAGCACCGCCGGCGGCGCCTACATGCCGGCCATGAGCGACGAGACGATCATCGTTCGCAACCAGGGCACGATCTTCCTGGGCGGGCCGCCGCTGGTGAAAGCGGCAACCGGCGAGGTCGTGTCGGCCGAGGATCTCGGAGGCGGTCTCACGCACTCGAGGCTCTCGGGCGTCACCGACCACCTGGCCGATAACGACCACCACGCGCTGCAGATCGTGCGCGACATCGTCAGCCAGCTGCCGCCGCCGGCACCGTTGCCCTACGAGGTGCAATCGGTAGCACCGCCGGTGGCGAGCGAGAAGGAACTGTGCGGAGTCGTTCCCACCGACCTGCACGTGCCATACGACGTGCGCGAGATCATCGCCCGCCTCGTGGACGGCAGCCTCTTCCACGAGTTCAAGAAGGAATACGGCGCCACCCTCGTGACGGGATTCGCTCACATCCACGGTCATCCCGTCGGCATCGTCGCCAACAACGGAGTGCTGTTCAGCGAGTCCGCGCTGAAGGGCGCGCACTTCATCGAGTTGTGCGACCAGCGGCGCATCCCGTTGCTGTTCCTCCAGAACATCACCGGCTTCATGGTGGGCCGCGAGTACGAGCGCGGCGGTATTGCCAGGGACGGCGCGAAAATGGTCCACGCCGTGGCCAACGCGGCCGTTCCGAAGTTCACGGTGATCATCGGCGGGTCGTTCGGGGC
>NZ_JANLVV010000029.1:0-19790 GCF_031364185.1 Salinibacterium sp.
CGCCGCGCGCCGCGCGGGCCGCGCCTACAGCGCGACGGTCTCGCCGCGCGGGGTTGCGACGAGCAGCCCCGTGTCGGCGAAGGCCGCCTCGAGGTCGGCGCGCGACTCGGAGAAGTGCGCCCAATCCTCGGTGTGCAGGCCGACGACGGCGGTGGCAGTCAGGATCGTGGCGGCGCGGGCCGCGTCGCGCGAGGTCAGGGTCAGCGCGGCGTCGATCCCGGGCACGCGGGCGGCTCCGGCGAAGAGGATGGCGATCGCGACATCCGGAAACCGATCGGCAATCTGCTCGACCAGGGGAATCGACGCGTTGTCGCCGCTCACGTACACCGTGGGCTCGCCGTCGGCCTCCAGTACGAAGCCGGTGACCTCGCCAACCAGCCGCTCACTGCCGGGCGGACCGTGCAGGGCGGGCACCGCCGTGACCGTGATGCCGCCCAGTTCGTGGGTCTCCCACGAGTCGAGACCGATGACGGAGCCGCCGAACAGCTCGCTCGCCGCCTCCCTGGTGCTGAGGGTCGGGATGCCGGTGGCGATGAGTTCGAGACCCTCATAGTCGAGGTTGTCTTTATGCGCGTGATGGCTGAGCAACACCACGTCGATCCTGCCAATATCGTGGCGCTGGATGGCCGGGCCGGCTGTCTTCACTAGCATCGTTTCGCCCGGATCTTCGTATGACTGCGGGGCATCGAAGGTTGGGTCGGTGATGAAGCGCTTGCCCGCATAGTCGAGCACTGCTGTGGGCCCACCGATGTAGAGAAGAGTCGTCGACGACATACCCTGAGACTATGCCCAACCGACTGGTGGATGCCGCGAGCCCGTACCTGAGATCGCACGCGACCAACCCGGTGGACTGGTGGCAGTGGGGGCCGGAGCCGTTCGCCGAGGCCGCCCGGCGAGGCGTTCCCCTACTGGTGTCGATCGGCTATTCGACCTGCCACTGGTGCCACGTAATGGCGCGCGAGAGTTTCGGCGACGTCGATGTGGCCGCGTTCGTGAACGAGCGTTTCGTGTCGATCAAGGTCGACCGCGAGGAGCACGCCGAGGTCGACTCCACCTACATGGCAGCGGCGGCCGCCTTCACCGGCAACCTCGGCTGGCCACTGAACGTGTTTGTGACGCCCGAGGGGCGGGCCTTCTTCGCGGGGACGTATTGGCCGCCCGAGCCTGTGCAGGGGCATCCATCATTCAGAATGGTGCTCGATGCGGTGACCGACGCCTGGCAGAACCGTCGAGTTGAGCTTGAACGACACGGCGCTGCGATAGTGGATGCCCTGGCCCAGGCCCCCGCAACGACCGGCTCGCTCGTGGTCGACTTCGGGCCCATCGTGGCCGAACTCGAACGCCGGGAAGATGCGGAATTCGGCGGCTTCGGCCCCACCCGCACGTCGTTGCGCGATTCCCTCGAACCGGTGGACGCGGGCCCGCCGAAGTTTCCCGTGGCGCCGGTGCTGCGCTTCCTGCTCGAGCGGGCGTCGGTGGGTGATGCGGCGGCCGACGCGCTGGCCTCTCGCACACTCGAGGCGACGCTGGGGCTCCGCGATTCCGTCGATGGCGGCTTCTTCCGCTACGCGACCCGGCGCGACTGGAGCGAACCGCACTATGAGCGCATGCTCTACGACAACGCGCAACTGCTGTCTGCATATGCCGTCGCGGGCATGAACGATGTGGCCGAGGGTATCGCCGACTGGATCACGAGCATGCAGCAGCCCGAAGGGGCCTTCGCGTCCGCGCAAGATAGCGAGAGCATGGTCGACGGCGCTCGAGTCGAGGGCTTCTATTATTCACTGGATGCGGCCAGCCGCGCCCGCGTCGAAGCCCCACCCGTCGACACGAAAATCCTCACGGGCTGGAATGGCCTCGCCATCGAGGGTCTTGCCTGCGCGGGCCGCCTGCTCGACCGGCCGAACTGGATCGCCACGGCTCGCGCCGCCGCAGACTTCCTGCTTGAGCACCACGTAGGCCACAGCTTGATCCGCACCTCGATCGACGGAGTCGATTCGGCCGCTCGCGCCACCCTCGAAGACGTCGGCATGCTCGCCTCCGGCCTGATCGAGCTGGGCGTGGCGACGGGGGAGGTGCGCTACGCGGAGGCCGCACGGAGGCTCATTGACGGCTCGCTCGCCGCATCCACCGCCGCGAGCGCCACACCCGCGATCGCTGCTACGAACGCCGCGCCACCGTTTGGCGTGCCGGGAGGCGCCGACCCGGTGCTGCGCGCGCAGGGGCTCGTGATGCAACCCGAGGCGAGCGACGGCGCGCTGCCGTCGGGGCTGTCGGCCGTGGCATCCGCCGCCCATCGACTTTTTCTGCTGACCGCGCACGAGCCGTATCGCGCGGCCGCGAGCATGGCTATGACGCGTGTCGCCGAGGCGGCGGCCCGGCAGCCGATTTCGTTCGGTGCCGCGCTCTCGGTGATGTCGGCGCTGGCCGAGCCTGCCCGCCAGGTGGTCGTCATCAGCGATGATCCGATGGATGCCTCGGCCTCCCTTGCGCGTCACTGGTACCGTTCCGGCGGCCTCTCGATCGCCCTCACCACGGCGCAGTCGGCGAGTTGGGCGGCCGCCGGCTTCGAGCTGCTCGAGGGTCGCGGCAGCAGCCCGGGAGTCGCGACGGCCTACGTCTGCACCGATTTCGTGTGTCGGCTGCCGACGACCGACCCGGCTGAACTCAAGCGACAGCTGGCGAAGTAGGTCGTCGAGACCGCTCAGAATGTTCGCTTCGACGAGGGTGGAAGCAGCAACTTGAGCGGTCTCGTGCAGTGGGCCGCGGGCTATTCCGCGAGGATCGCGTCGATCTGGCCGATGGCCAGCGTCATGCCCTCCTCCATGCCCATCTCGATCATCTGTTGCAGTTGCTCGGTGGTCTCGAATTGGGTGTGTGATGTCATCCGGGTTCCACCCTCTGTGGCTTCGAGCGTGACCGTGGTGTGGGTCGGCGCGATGGCGTTGTCGGGTGTGCCATCGGCATTTGCGAATCCGTCGTCGAGTTCGAGTCGGTGGGGGGCGTCCACGAGCGTGACCATCCACCAGCCCCACATTTTGTCGCCCTCTGGGCCGGTCATGTAGTAGAGCGATTTTCCGCCCTCAACGAAGTCGTGCCGCTCGAACGTCGCCGGATAGGTGGGAGGCCCCCACCAGCGCTCGAGTTGGCGTGGGTCTTCCCAGACCTGCCAGACACGGTCGACGGGGGCGTCGAAGTGTGAGGTGAACGTGAGCGTGAGCTCGTCGACGTTTTTCTCGGAGGTAATCGTGGGCATGGTGTCAGTTCCTTTCGTGGGTTTCCTCTTCGGCGAGGATGGCGTCGATGCGCTGGGTGCGCTGGCGCCAGATTTCTTCGTAGGAGTCGAGCAGCCTGGCCGCCCTGGCGAGTGTCTCGGGATTTCCGTGCACGATCTGCTCCCGCCCGCGGCGCTGCTTGCGGACGAGCGAGGCCCGCTCGAGCACCGCAACGTGTTTCTGGATCGCGGCGAAGCTCACGAGGTACTGACTCGCCAGCGTCGAGACCGATTGCTCCGCGACGATGACCCGCGCGATGATGCTGCGACGGGTGGAATCCGCGAGGGCGCCGAACACGAGGTCGATCTCGGCATCCGTCATATCTACAACCATTTGGTTGTACGTTAGCGCGTGTGGAGCGAGTGCGCAACCTCCGCGCCTGCCGCGCCGCGCGTTGCCGCGCTGCAACCCCCGCGCCTGTCGCGCACCGCACGTGCTGTCGCGAGCCGCCGCAAATGTGGCGTCCGGCTGGAGGCCACCCACGATATGCCGGGTTTCGCGAATGATGAGTGCGATCCGGGGGCCCGGGGAACGACGCCAGCCAGCGCGGGGAACGACCGAGTGCCGCCCACAACACAACGACGCCAGCCCGCGAAACGACGCCAGCCCGCGAAACAATGACAGCCCGCGACATCCAGCGCGATAGAGCTGCGCGACCTAACCGACGCTGCCGATCCTGACGGTGACGACCGCGTCATCGGCCCCGGTCGATCTCAGAAACTCGATGGCAGCCGCACCCGCGGCGTGCGCGACCTGGGGTGCGGGCGAAACGCCGTTGACTCCGATGTGGATGGTGGCGGCGAGTTGAGCGGCCCGTTGTTCCACGACGATGGGTGTTGCGGTCGGGCGGGTGGCCGTGGCGGCAGCGACAACCTCAGACCCTACCGTGGTGAGGATGGGCGCCGCCGGGTAGAGCATCCTGACGCCGGGCACGGCCTGGATGATCGATCCCAGCCGGTCAGCGAGCTCGACGCTGCTTGTGATCATGATGATGGTTCCTCTCCCGCTTCGTCGGTCTTCAGAAACATGTCTCGAACAGTGATATCGATCGATACGATGACCAACTCGGTGTGCTCCGCGAGCATCGCCGTGATGGCGTGCCGGAGCTGAGTCACCGCTTCGGGGATGTTCTCGCCCCAGTACGCTGTCGTTTCGACCGTGAGCGTAATGTGCGAGCCGGCCGTGATGACGTCACCGATCAGCTGGCAGCGCCCGACGAGGAGGCCGGGCACCCTGTCACCCGCCGCGCGGACGAGACCCTTCACGGCGCCCTCCGTGACCGAGAGGTGCACGGACGGTGAGGAATGGTGCAGAGGGATGTCGCGGCCGGCGTGCACGTCGAGGCTGATCGCCCCAATGATGTTGTCGATCCAGCTCTCGTCGATGGGCGGGAGTTCCGTTGCTTCTCGCTCCAGCATGGTCAGGGAAACAGCGCGCACCCTGGCGAGGGAATCGAGGGCAAGCTGGCACGCCGGAGAGTGGTCGATACCAGGGTCGGCCGGCGACTGCCCCGCATCCAGATAGTCGCTCAGTTCGTCGAGGCTGTAACCATCAATGTCGGCGGTGGGCTGCGCAGGGTCGCCGGGAGCGTCGGGTGTGCGAAAGTCGTTCACCGCCAGGCCTCCATGTCAGATACCACCGTACGCCGCGCGCGTGCAAGAAGGCCGCGAACGGTTGACGTGGGAATCCCCATCGCCGAGGCGATGTCATCGTAACTCAGCCCGCTCAGTTCCTTCAGCGTCCAGCATTCTCGCTGTTGCGGCGGAAGACGGGACAACACCTGCGATAGGGCGTCTTCTCGCGAGTTCGCTATTGCGGTTCGTTCCGGGGTGTGCTCCGGCGGTGCCTCAGGTTCGTTGTCGGTGATATCAACATGTTCGCGTCTGGCCCGGATGCGGTCGATGCTCTTATGACTGGCGGTTCTCATCAGCCAGCTCCGGATCATGGCGGGATCCGAAATCGTGTGCAACTGCTGCCAGGCGGCAATGAATGTCTCCTGAACCACGTCATCAACGTCATCGGTGCTGCCCAGGATGCGTCGTGCGTACGCCCGCAGGATGGGACTGTGCCGCCGCACCAGCACGGAGAACGCGCGAACATCGCCGTCAGCGGCGCGCCCGACGAGAGTGCGGTCCTCGGCGTTGTTGAGGTCCGCGAGCGTCGTTGTGGTGTCGATCGTGGCCCCCTTCCCTGGCGTGATTCCGCTTTCCGTCACCGTCATTTCCAACAGCCCCGTCTGTGTCACTCTCCCTAGTGAACAGCGGCGACCTAATCAATAAAACGGGTTGACATTGAGCAGAAAAACTTTTTTATGACGCGACGTGACGAATGGCCTGCGAGTTACGACTTACCTATGACTGTCACTCAGTCACCCCCGTCCGGGGGTCACATCGTCACTCAAGGAGCCTGGCCACATGACCGACACAACATCTCCCACCACCCCCAACTTCGGTACCACCGCTGCTGTTGCACCGACCGGCACCGGCAAAACCACCATCAACGACGCCGTCGTTGCCAAGGTTGCAGGCATTGCCGCGGCCGCAGTTCCCGGCGTCTACGCGCTCGGCGGCGGCGCTGCTCGTGCGATCGGTGCGCTCCGTGGGGCACTCAACCAGCAGGACCGCTCACAGGGCATCAGCGTCGAGGTCGGCGAAACCCAGGTTGCGGCAGACGTCACCATCGTCGCCGAGTATCCGGTAGCCCTGCAGGACGTTGCTGACGACGTGCGCACCGCGGTGATCGACGCGATCGAGAACCTGGTCGGCATGGAGGTCACCGAGGTCAACGTCACCATCAACGACGTGCACATCCCCTCCGACGACCAGGACGACAAGGAAGAGGCGCGCGTCCAGTGAAGCCCTCTCTCGTAGGAATGCTCGTGGGCGCCGTGCTGGCGCTGACCTGGATCGAATATGGATTCTGGGCCTTCTTCTTCGTGGCCCTTGCTGTCTCCATCGGCGCCCTCGTGGGGCGGTTCGTGGAGGGCAAACTCGACCCGGGTGCCGTGCTTGATGCGGTCAGAGGGAAGCGTTCGTCGTCATGAGTTCGCCGCTGACCGCCGAGGCGGCCGGTCCTGGACGCACCAGAATCACCGCTCGCGCACTGGATCGTGTCGTCTCCGCCGTGACGGCCGAGGCGCTTGGCGTCGACCGGGCGAAAGTCTCGGTCGACCTTGAGGACGATGGCGGTGCTCTGACTTTGATAGTGCGGGCACCCATCCACATCATCTCGCTCGAGCGATCGATGGCCGATCCCGGCGCCGTCACTCGAGCCGGCGGAAGCGTCATCAGCCGCGCGGCGCGAGCGCAGGAGACCATCCGCACTCGCATCCAGTCGCTGACGGGGTCGAACATCAGCCGGGTGCAACTTCGGTTGACCAGCGCACACATCACGCAGGAAAGGAGGGTCACGTGAGCACGCCGAATAGTTTGTATTCCCGAATTGCACGCCGTGAGACGACGTCACCTCGATCGGTCCTCGCGATCACTCTCGCGGTGCTCGTAATCGTGCTGTGCGTTTACGCCGCGGTCGAAACAGCTCTCAGCATGACGGGGCAGCCTGCGCTGGTCGCGACACCCGCGGCAATGGCGGATGCGTTCGTCGGCATGGCGGGCTCGGTGTTATGGATCCTGACTATCGCGGGAATGATCGCCGCGATCGTCGGATTCGTCCTCATCGTCGTGTCCCTGACGCCCGGGTGGCGCCCGCGTCATCTGCTGCCGACCGGGCGCATGGTGACCATTGTCGATGATGAGGTGACCGCCTCCGCCCTGGCTCGAAAGGCATCCTACGAGGGAAATGTCGACCCGGACAACGCTCGGGTGAGCATCTCCCGGCGCCGGGCGGTGGTAACCCTCACCGCGATCTCGGGCACCAAAATTGGCACGCAACCGGTAAAGGATGCGGTGGCACAGCAACTGTCGTCATTCGGGCTATCCCCGTCCCTGTCGTCGAAGGTTGTCGTCGCATCAGAGAGGAAGGTCGGAGCATGAACAGCACCAATCGGGGAATGAACCGAACCTTCATCTTCATCATCGGGCTGCTGCTGATGGTCGTGGGAGTCGCGGTGGCGGCACTGAGCCTCCTGCCCGCCTTCCGGTCCGGATGGCAAGCGACCGCCCCGGCGATCAAGCGCGGAGTGGATGACGTGTACGCGGCGTCACCCATGTTCTCTACCGGAACCAGCTGGATCGGGTTGGGCGTCATCGCGCTGCTCCTGGTTCTGATCGCTGCGCTGCTCGTCTTCATCGTCAAGCAGGGCCGTGGACGGACCCGCCGCCTGATCCGCGACGGTCACACCGAGAACGGCGTCACCATCATCGACGCCGCGGTGGCCGAGGATGCTCTTAGGGATGCTCTCTCAGACCGACCGGAGCTTATTTCGACCAGCGTCAGCACGTATGACGTCAGGGGAACCCCGACGCTGAACGTGTCGGTCACAGCACGACGCGGCGTTTCGCCGAAACAGGTATCACAGACCGTGGAAGCGGCCGTGCATGCACTCGACTCCGTCCTCGGACGGGAAATACCGGTCGTTGTGCAGATCGGGGGCGCCTTCCGCGCACGCACCACTGCCTCCACCCGGTTGCAGTAGCAACCGAGCTTTCATCCCCGGTGGAAGCTCCCAGCACCACGTTCTCAACCGCGCCCGATCATCATCGGTCCGCATCATTGTCATCGCCCGAAAGGCATTCAACTCATGAATTTTCCCGCCGCTTTAGAAAATGGTTTGGCCGCGATTATCGCGTTCTTGCCCCTTGCCCTGCTGTTCCTTGTGATCCTCATCGTGGGGCTCATCGTCGCGAAGGTGCTGTCCAAAGCACTCGGTAAGCTCCTCGAGAAGGTCGGCTTCGACCGGGTTGTTGAGCGCGGAGGTATCAAAAAGGCTCTCGCTAACTCCAAACTCGACCCGTCCGACATCATCGCGAAGATTTTGTACTACACGCTGGTGCTCTTCGTGCTTCAGTTCGCATTTGGAGTGTTCGGGCCGAACCCGGTCAGTGACCTGCTGGAAGGTATCATCGGCTTCCTGCCCAAGATCATCGTCGCCATTATCATCATCGTGATCGCCGCAGCCATCGCCGCCGGCGCCAAGGCGTTGATTCAGAACACCCTCGGTGGCCTGTCCTACGGCAAAGTCATCGCCAACATTGTGAGCATCTTCATCCTGTTCCTCGGGGTGACCGCGGCCCTGAACCAGATCGAGGTGGCGACGACCGTCACCACGCCGATCCTCATCGCAGTGCTCGCCATCATCGCCGGCGTCATCGTCGTCGGAGCCGGCGGCGGATTGATCAAGCCCATGCAGGCACGATGGGAGTCCTACCTCAGCAAGGCCGAAGAGGAAGCCCCGAAGATCCAGCAGCAGGCAAAGAACGCCCCCAGTGTCACCCAGCAGGCAGAGCAGGCCAAGCAGAAGCTGCAGGGCGGCACAGCACCAACCCGTCGCAACCCCTAATCAAAGTTAGCCCCGCAGAAAAGGCTGGCCCCACGAAGGTGGGGCCAGCCTTTTCGTCATTCAGTTCTGTGCGATGCGGGCGTATCTCACGCGTCGAGGCCGGGCTGAGGTGTGTTCCAGACCTGGGGTGGCCGTGCTTCGTGGTGGGGGGCACCACGCGTGCGCCGGTCTTCTTTCATCTCGGCTTCATAGAGGTGTCTTTTCCCCGCTACCAGCGCTTCGCGGGCTCCACGCTCGGCCTCTTTCAAGCTCGAGTAGTAGTTGTCGTCGTAGTCCTCAACGATTTGGAATGTCCATCGTCCGTCGATGACATTCCGCCCGATGAGCGTGTTCTCCAGTTCTGACGCCAGGTCACCGTGACCCGCGGCGGAGAACATCTCGACAGCCTCGCCCAGGGCGAGATCGGCCTTGCCCGTCAGTCGATGGAAGGCATAGAGATACCCCCGGGCATGTTCGACAACTTCCATCGCCTCGGACAGCTTCCCGAGGGCTTCGATGGTCTGATCGGATACTCCGTCTGGCCGCTGATGCGCGGCATCCGGAGAATTCTCATGGGTCATTTCCTGCTCCTTTTATTGAGGGTGGTGCCGTGCTAATCTGCGACCGCCGCCGACATCCGGTCGACTGATACCAGCCGTCTGAGGTGGTCTTCGTAGTGGTCGATCATCGTGCCAAATGAGAAGCGTGATGCCGATATTCGAGTGTGGTCGCGGTCGCGATCTGACGCGGCACGGATCGCATCGGCAAGAGCGGGCACGGTGAGGTTTGCTGCAATTGCCCCCGCGTTCGGCTCGATGAGCTCGGGCAGGGCCCCGTTCGGGAAGGCGGCAACCGGGGTGCCGCTGGCCAACGCTTCGACCGCCGACAGTCCGAACGGCTCCGCCCACAACGGCGATGCAATAAAAACGGATCCCGATGCGAGAAAGTCGCTGAGCTCGCTCTGAGGGAGGTGCCCCCGATAGCGGACATGTTCGCTCAGTCGCGGTGCAATGTCGGTCTCAAAGTAATCGGAATGCGAGACCGGACCCGCGAACTCCAGGTCAAACCCCGCTTCCCGGGCCGCATCGATTGCCACGTGCAAGCCTTTCTCAGGAGTGATCCGCGCCGCCCACACGGCCAGGCGCCGGACGGGCCGTGTTTGGGTCAGCCAGCGATCAAGATGGATGCCGTTATGCACTACGAGAACCCTTGGCAGCAATGCGCGCCACGCCTCGGCATTCGTCGTCGACACTGTGACGTACTCATGTCGTTTGCCGGGAACCCAATCCGGGTCGCTGACGACCGCCGTGACATCGGCCAGAGTCGGTGGGGTGTGCAGGATGGTCAGCATGGCGAGGTCGTTCATCTGCGAGAACGGCAGTGCGCTCAGCGAGTTGTTGACGACGACGTCGAAGCCCGACGCGCGAATCACACCGATGCTGTGGTGCACCGCTTCCGCCAGAAACCCCGCTTGCTCCCGGCGCACCAGCGGTGTCGCGGTGCGGACGAACTCGAAGTCCTTCGGTATAAGGGGATGAAGAGACGCGCTCGAAACCGACCCCTCTTTGGCAAACAGCGTCACGTCATGCCCACGATGAACCAGGGCGTCGGCCAGCATGGCGGTGTGCGCCTCCGTGCCACCCTGGAATGGTTCGACGATGGGATGGTGCATGTGACTGAGCACGGCGACTTTCACTGATCGGCTCCTTCTTGGGGCGCAGCGTCCGGCCCGACCGAGGCCCCCACCTTCGCCCAGTCGCCGGTTCGGGCATCACGCGCGACAAGCCCCAGCGCGTGGAAGGCCTCAAGCCATCCGGACATGGGCCAGTACCCCCAGCGACGGGCAAACAGTCGCCCGTTGTCAAGAATGTCGTCAAGGTGGCGCACGGGGGGAGATTCGGTCGAGTGGTACTGGTGGAGCGCCTCGGCACCACCCACCCAGAGGAAGGGAACGTTTGCCCGCTGTGCGCTCAGGGCAAAATCGGTGTCTTCGCCGCCATAGCCTCGATACATCTCGTGAAATCCTCCGGAAGTTTTCCAGGTTTCGGCGGTTGTCGCGAAAGACAACGACCAGAATAAATTCGGATCGGCGGGAGCAATGTCACCGTCGGCAAGGCGGGGTCGGAACTCGTGAAAGCGCGCAACGGACATCCGGTTCGCGTCAAACGCCCCCACGCCTTCCGGAAGGTATCCGACAGCGCCGCCCAGCAGGGCGTCGGGGTGCCGGCCTGCCGCCGTCGCATAGGCGGTGATCAGTTCGGCGGTGGGAACACAGTCGACGTCAAGGAAGACCAACACCTCTGCTGATTCCTCGATGGCGCGCTGCGCGCCCAGATTGCGGGCGGCGGCCAGGGGAAGTCGCTTATCAGGAGTCGTCACCGCCACGGTCGCCGCATACGGAGGTACCCGCGGCAACCATTCGTGAGCCGTCGGCTCATTCATGGCAACCACGATGTAGCAGTGCGGAGGAGTGACGCTGGTCGAGAGTGCCCGGTGTTGGTTGACCAGATGTTCCCGGCGCCCGGACACGATCGTCACCACGCCCACCCTCACGGTGTCGACTCGCACAATGACACCAATTGCGCGCCGGAGTGTTCCCGTGCTGCGACACGATGGATGACCGCCGCCGCACGAATCGCGGCGCGCCCATCAACCCAGGATCTCCACCGCTCGCCGTCCAACGCCCGACCCCGGTCGATATCGGCCGCACGATCGCTGCCATCGTTGGGGGCGCTGATGATGACGGGAAGCGTGCTTCCTTCCAACGCCCGTGCGAGGTAGCGCTGCTCCTCATGCGGTCGATCCTCGGGGACAAGGATGGCGGGCACCCGGCATGCCGCGATCTCCGCAACCACATTCTGACCGCAGTGCGCAATGACGAGACAGACACTGTTCAGGGTGTCTTGCACGGCGGCCTCCGATGCTCCCTCCAGGCGCACCCATTCGAGTCCCGGCGAGGCTGCTGTGGATTGAGCGACCACCGCGTCGAGGGCGCTCGAACCGTGCCCTCCCGTCCCGTTGAGCACGGCAACACGATGGGCTCGTCTCGTGCCGGGCTCTCGAATGGGGATGCGACTGATCGCCCCGACGTGTTCGAATGTCAACTCGAGCGCCGGATCGACGCGACACGGTCGCATGCCCGGTGTCCAGGGGGCAATCACTGCCGCAGAAAGCTGATAACCGAGAGAGTGAGCACGATCGATACGGTCCCCGGGCTGAGCAAAGGTAATCACCTGCACGCCGTGCAGTCTGACGACGACCGCCACCTCGACTGAGACGTCGACGACAACGACGGTGGGACGGGCCGCAACGACCCACGCCGAGATGGCCGCCATGCGTGCCCGAAGCCCGGCCGAGTCGAGAGGAGCCCAGTGCAGCGCTCCGCCCGCGGCCGGATCGAGCGGTTCGATGTCGGTGTCCAGGGGCAGGTCAACCCAGCCGCCCGTCCAGGATGCTGGCCGCGGAAGGGACGACAAGATCGTCACCGGCGAATCGAGAGCGGACGTCACGGCAAGTGCCCTATGAAGATGACCGGCGCCGCGATGGTGGACGTAGTAGCCGATCACGAGGCCGAAAGTGGTTGGGTCATACTTCCAAAATATTCTCGGTCGCGCGATGCGGGAATCCCTTGACATCTGGTCGCAACGGGCCCGTGTTCCTGAGTCCAGACGCATGATGCTGCGGGCGCCGCACCGGTCCCTCGGTCTCCGTAGGGGTGTGTTCCGTCCCCGACGCGAGGCGGGTTGCTGCTCGCGGGCGGGCGGGCTAGCGTGAGTGAGAATGAACCTGCAGGGGGCGCGTATGACCAACGAGTTCACACCATCCGGGGTGTTCGGTGAGTGATGGCCTGAACGCAACGGGGGAAGGTCACCGAGAGACCCGGTGGGTGTCTCTCGCATCCGGCGTCTCCGACCATGAACCCCTCCGCGCTCCGGTCACCGTGGCTACCGCGTTGGACTTTGCTCGCCATCACACTGATGGCGCCGTGCCCTCGGATCGACCCTTGGCACGAGACCGATGGGAACTGCTGGCCACGCTTGCCTGTGCCGATCTTGGGGCGGCACGAACCATCGAACCTCACTTCGACGCCCTGTCGATTGCGCAGGATGCCTCGGACGCGGGGTTGCTCCCCTCGGCCCAGACGGCCGGGGTGTGGGGGGTCTTTGCATCCGAAGGAGGATCCGAACCGTTGCGGGCCACCACCACCGCTACCGGTTGGGTACTGACGGGGGTGAAGCCGTGGTGTTCCCTGGCAGGCAGTCTGGATGGTGCGCTCATCACGGCCACGGTGCCGGATCGTTCGCGTCGACTGTTTTCGGTGGATCTTCGGCATTCGGGAGTCATCGTCGACGAGGAGGTGTGGCACGCCCGCGGGTTGGCCGAGATTCCTAGCGGCCCGGTGCAGTTTTTCGCTGTTCCGGCCGAGCCGGTCGGGCCCTCGGGTTGGTACCTCGAGCGGGTGGGCTTCGCCTGGGGCGGCATCGGAGTCGCGGCGTGCTGGTTCGGTGGCGCCGTGGGGGTGGCGAGAACCGTATTCGAAACCTTGGCCGGAGCCGCATCGCCGAGTGCCGTGCAGCTCATCCATTTGGGCGCAATAGATGAGCTCATTCATGGCGCACGCCTGTCGCTGCTGGATGCCGCCGCCGTAGTCGATGGGTCGGATCCGCGGCGGGCCGATGTTGCCATCATCGCCAAACGTGTGCGCGGGATCGTCGCAGCGGCCTGCGAGCACATCATGATGCGCTCCGGCCATGCCTTGGGGCCGGCGCCGTTGGCCCTTGACCCGGTGCACGCCAAACGCGTGGCAGACCTTCAGCTTTATGTTCGACAACATCATGCCGAACGCGACCAGGCCTCCCTCGGATCGGCGCTGCTGGCCACGGGGAGCCCGGCATGGTGACATTCGATGCAGCCCAACCGGGCACCACTGTGGCGCGATGGGTGGCAGACCCTCGACTGACCGCGCTCACCGATTTGGATATGACCTCGGTGACGGCGCTGCTGGTGGTCGCCGCCCACCCGGATGATGAAACCCTGGGGGCCGGTGGCCTTATCGCCCACACCTATCAGCGCGGCATCCCCACCACCGTGATTGTGGCGACAGATGGCGCAGATGGCCATCACAACACCGCCACCCCGATAACCCAGGCCGATCCGGCGTCGATGCTCCCCGCGCGGCGAATGGCGGAAACTCGAGCGGCCGTGGCGCTTCTGAATCGGTCGGCGTCGGTGGTGTTCCTGAATCTGCCGGACGGGCAGACCGGGGAGCACCGGGGGCAGCTTGCCACCCTGTTGCGCCCACACCTGGCGGCCTCCCCTCCGGGCGCGATGGCGGTGATTCCCTGGCGGGGAGATGGACATCGTGACCATCGTGTTGTCGGAGAGATCGCGGCCCAGTTGGCGGCGGAAGAGCGTGTGGATGTCATCGAATATCCGATCTGGATGTGGCATTGGGCCACTCCGGACAGCCCCGAAGTGCCCTGGCCGCAGATGGTGGCGGTTGCCCTGACCGAGTCGCTGCGTGAGCGTAAACGGCAGGCGATCGACGCCTTCGTCTCCCAGGTTCAGCCGAGCGACGCCGGGCCGGCGCTGCTCCGACCAGATTTCCTGGATCATTTTCGGCGGGCGAGGGAGGTGTTCATCGACTCTCGGATTGGCTCCTTGAGCGCGCCCTACTTCGATGACCTCTACGCCGCGCGTGCCGACCCGTGGCGGCTGGCAACCAGATGGTACGAAACCCGAAAACGGGCGATCACCGTCGCATCATTGCCCCGGGCGCGGTATCGGCGGGCGGTGGAAATTGGATGCTCCATCGGCATGCTCACCCGGGAACTCGCCTCCCGCTGCGACACGCTTCTCGCCGTCGATGTGGCCGCCGCGGCCCTCGTGAGCGCGCGGGAACGCCTGCGCGACGATGCCCACGTCACCTTCGCCCAACTGGATGTCACCACAGGATTTCCTGCGGGCTTCTTCGATCTGATCGTTCTCAGCGAGGTGGGTTACTACCTCTCGCGAACGGCCCTGATCTCGCTCGTGGAGCGTGCCGAGCGGCACCTCAAGGCCGGGGGGATTTTGCTGCTGTGTCATTGGCGTCACCCGGTGGATGACTATCTACTCTCGGGCGACCAGGTCCACCAGATCGCGAACGACTGCACCACCCTGACTCGGATCGCTCGCCACGACGAGAAGGACTTCATCCTTGAGATCTACAGCAGCAACCCCTCATCGGTGGCCCAGGACGAGGGATTGGCACCCTGAGTATCCCCGCCGACTGCCAGGGATTTGGCATCTGCTGGTAACAGAGGGTCCGGCTCGGGTGCCGCGGCTCGGGCGTTCAGAGCCGCGGCCATAGCGATCATCATGGAGGCCAGTGTGCTGTGCTGCTCCTGCGAGAACCGTTCAACCGAACGCGTGAGGGTCACGCCGAATTCCCGGTACAGTTCGGCCATTCGCGCACTTCCCAGCGCGGTGAGCGACAGCAGGTGCCGTCGGCGGTCGTGCGGGTGCACGTTTCTCTGCACCAACCCTGCCGCGGCCAGAGAATCACCAATGGCGGTGAGAGCACCGGTCGTCATATTCATGCTTTCGGACAGCTGCGACGGCGTCAGCAGACCCGAGTCGGCCAACCGCGACATGACACGCAGTCCGCTCGCGCTGATCCCGAGCCCGGACGCCGACCGGTGTCGACTCGCATCCAGTGCCCTGAGGAGCTCGACGGTCGAATCGACAAGAAAAATCGCCGATTCTGAGTCTGCACTGGTCTCATCGGGCGGGCCCAAAGGTTTCATCGTCATCAATCTCCTCAGTTGCTCCGCCCGATGACCTGATCAGCGGGTGGTGGCGCGGTCTGGTTAGCGTTTCTTCTTGAGTGCACTGTTGAGGAACCCGGCGATGGGGCGCTGCTGTTCGCCCTGCTGGGCACCGAGAATCACCAAAAGTGCGGTAGCGGCGGGAATGGCCCACTGCATTACTTTCTGTCGCTGCTGTGCAGAGGCGAGTTCGGCGGATGCGCCTGCGCCAGGCTCGGTCACCCCGCGGCCGCCCTCGTCGGCATGATTTTTGATCCTGGCGCCGAGCACCCCCGCATAGAGAGTCACCGCTCCCGCGATTCCGGTGAACACGAGTTTCACTGCCGTGTTGGCCCTGCTTTCGCCCTGAACGGCCAGCCGACCCTTATTGCCGACAATCAGGCCGATGCCTCCGATGCCGTGGACGAGGATGGCGCCCAGTTGCACAGGGGCCCACTTCTCCCATCCGGCCGACGACAGGGAAAGTCGCTCCTGCGGATTCTTTGCCTCTGCGGCGGCACCGTTGAGGCCGACCGCACCCATGAGGGATCCACCAAACCAGGCAGCAAGGCCAAGGTCGTGCATGCTTCGGACAAGGGTGTTTCTTCCAGCCATGATCAAACTCCTGAGGTTGTACTCGATGGGGGGATGCGTGCGGTGCGGTGCGCGCCGCACGAACCTCACCGGGGGTGACGGTTACTTGGTGAACGCGTCTTTCACGTTCTCGCCAGCCTGCTTCACGTTGGCGGAGGCCTGCTCGGACTTGCCCTCGGCGACCTTCTCGTCATCATTGGTGATCTTGCCAACGGCTTCCTTCGCCTTGCCGCCAAACTCTTCGGCAGCGTTGTGAATCTTGTCTCCTACAGACATGTGGATCTCCTGTTTCTGTTGTGTGTTAAACCGGTAGAGGGTGAATGGTGCCGATTCCTGACGCATCCCACGGTATTGCGCACGAAAGCCCTGATAAAGGGGTTGCTTTCGCTCGCAGAGGGGTTTAGGAAATGAGGCGCGTGATCGTGGCGTCGCCGAACACCACGAACGCGATAACGCGGACGCTGGAGCGAGTCAAGGGCTTTTTTTCGACTTCCCGGCAGGGTTCCATGGGCTGTGATCAGTCGGGGATGCACTACGACTGGCAGACAGGAGTTCCCCTTATGCTTCCTCATCCGATCGACTCGGTCATCATTGCCGTTCCTGCTCGCAACGAACAGGCACTGATTACGTCCTGTTTACAGTCAATCCGACGGGCATGTGACCACGCCCAAACAGCGCTGGGCACCCGCTGCCCCCCGTTGCTTCTCATCGTGGTTGCCGACGGATGCGTCGACCGCACGGTGGAACTTGCGCGAGCACAACCAGGAGTGCGCGTAATCGAGCAGCCGCCGAGCGGGGTGGGCGCAGCTCGGCGTGCCGCGATCGCCGTTGCGCTGCGCGCCGTAACCGGTCCGCCGTCGCGGGCATGGATCATCAACACCGATGCGGACAGCCACGTGGAACCGAACTGGATCGTCGAACATCTGCGCCACGCCGACGAGGGCGCGGATGTGCTGATCGGCACGGTTCGCCCCGAATTCGACGACCTTTCCCAAGACCAGGTCACGGCGTGGCAGGCCTCCCACCATCGCGGGCAACCCAACGGGCACATCCATGGCGCAAATCTTGGAGTTCGGGCATCGACCTATCTGGAGGTGGGTGGGTTTACTGCCATGAGTGAGCATGAAGACGTCGATCTAGTCGGTCGCGCCCGACAGTGTGGTTACGCCATAGCGGTGACCGACAGCACAGAAGTTGTCACGTCGGGTCGCCAGGTGGGACGCACCCCCGGAGGGTATGCCCGCTACCTACGCGAGGACCTCCGCCTGCTGAGCACCAGCCTGACCTGAGCGACTTCGCTCACCGTCGTGTACGGTCTGGCCATCGACTTCGAGCGCCGGCTGTGCCCGCGCCGTGCGCGCAAGAGCCGATCGGTAGACCTGGGCGTGTTCGCGCGCGATGACGCCGCGCTGCTCTATCCGTTGCGCGCGGCGCCGTGAGCGTACTGCCCGCCGCGGCATGCCGTGCCGGTTTACCAGGGTCCGCGATATGCCGGTAGCGAGTGACTCGACCGAGCGGGGGTCGAACCCGACGACAGCTCCCTCCTCCGCGTGCTGGTCGAGCCAGTGGCCGACCGTGGGAGCAAGTACGGGCACTCCCAGGTCGAAGCAGAGTTCGAGCCATCCCGAGTGTGTGCCATGTCGATAGGGCAGCATGCATGCGTCGAGTGCGGCGAGCGATCGCACGAGGTCATCGTCGGAGAATCGTGGATGCTCGATCAGCCTCACGCCATCGGCGCCAGCACAGGCCGCAGCGACAGCCGAGCGCGCGGACTCGTCGCGCACCGTCGTGCGCACGTGTACTTCGGCTTCGACGGCCACGCCGCCGGCCCGCAGACGCCGAATGGCGTCGATCAGAGTCGTTGTGGCCCCGCGCGCATCCGTACCGGGACGGATGTCACCCAGGTGCATTCCGACGACGGCAGTCGAGCGCTCGCCGGGATCGGGGACACCGTCGGCCGCGGTGCTCTCCAGGGGGAGCAGATGTGGATGTCGAATGACCGTCGCCTCGCGTCCCCACCGCTGGAAAATCTCGAGAGCGGCGCTGTCGGTGAGTGTTGTCACCAGCGTCGCGCCGCTCAGCAGTGCGTCGAGGTGTCGCCGGTGGGGGGCCTGATCGAACAGTTGCGGGTTCTCGAGGTCGTGCACGGTGAATACCAGTGGGCGGCCCACGGAGGCCAGCGCCTCGATGCAGGAGGCGACATGGGTGGCGGAGAAAGACTCGAAACCGAAGTGCAGGTGCATCACGTCGAACTGGTCGGCATTCGACTCGATCCACGCCGGATCGAACATGACGGGGGGCCACCACTGCCCCCTCGCGCGATGGGCCGGGATCACGTCAGCGAGCGTGACGAACGAGGGTGATCCGCTCATCGACACGTCCGAGATATTCAGGTCCGAGATATTACTGACGTAGGGGTGAGAGCCGGGAATGTGAGCGACGCGAATGGGGAGCACGGTGTTCAGCAGCGACCTTCAGGGGGAGGAGGATATCGCGGCTCACGCACGCAAGCCTCATCCTTCATAGTAGAAGGACACCCGATCATAGCCACGGGCGTTGACAACGGAGGAATGGGGTCGTAATGGCGAGGGAGATCGGGGATGTCACGACGCATCCGGCCGACAACGACACACCCCTCATCGTGGTGCACGGAAACTGCCAGGCCGAGTCGGTGCGCAGAGTGATCGATGGCCCGGATGTCACGACCGTGCGCATCCCGCCGGCTCATGAGCTCGCCGCTGATGACATCCCGAGCCTCACCCGGCTGCTGGCTCGCGCCGATGCGCTCGTTAGCCAGCCGGTGCGCGATAACTACCGAGGGCTTGCCATTGGCACCCGTCAACTTGCCGCCCTGATGCCCGCCTCGGCCACCACCGTGCTGATCCCCGTCATCCGCTTCTCGGGTCTCTACCCTTTCCACCTGATCGTGCGGCCTCCGAGTGACCTCTCCGCCTCGCCGCCTCTGGTCGCCTATCACGACGCCAGGCTGCTGCGCACAGCCTACGATCGGCGGTCTGACCCGACCGCTAGGGTGCATCGGGTCACCCTGTCGCCCCACCAGGTGCTCGAGATCGGGCGCCGGTCGCTGGCCGAGTTGACGCAGCGTGAGCATCGACATGCGACGGTGGTGGCGTCCGATATTTTTGACACCGTCTCGTTCGCGCAGATGCGCACCATCAATCATCCGGGCAACGCGGTCTGGGCGATCGTGGGGGCACGAGTGCGGCGCGCACTCGGCCTCACGCGAGCACCCACCGAACTCCATCGCCCGCTTCTGAACAGCGTGCACGCACCTCGACTGTCGGTCGTTGCCGAGGCCTACGGCCTGAGCGATGCCCCTTCCGACAACTGGTTGCTGGACGGGCGATCAGTGACCACCGAGGAGGTCGAAGGCGCCCACCTGGAATGGTACGAGGCGCATCCTGATGCTGTGGACGCCGGCCTCACCCGGCACGCCGAAACGCTGGCCGAACTGGGACTCCGGTGAGCGCGATCGTGCCTGACCTGTTCACCGGTGGTCCCCGAGAACACGGTGTCGTAAGATACGCCCACGACCTGGCGACCGCGATAGTCGACGCCTGTGTGGCGCCGGAGACGGGTGCGCGTGCGGAGTCGACCCCCCGATTCGTGCGGTCGCTGCTCGAGGCGCGCCCCGGGCATCCACTGCATCTACATTTCACCGACCGGCTCTTTGGC
>NZ_JANLVV010000031.1:0-22917 GCF_031364185.1 Salinibacterium sp.
AGGGGTGTTTAGCCGCTGGGTTCGGCATCACCCTCGAGCACACCGAGCTGATGCTGTTCATCGACGACGAGCGCGGCCTAACACCGATCGAAAATGTCGTCGGGCCCTCTCCCGTTCCCCCGGCCGGGACGGATTATGGCTTCCAGACCATCAGCACAACAACGAGCACGAGCAGGAGCGAAGCGAAGCCGGAGCCGGCGGCAATCTGCGGATAGCCTGCGGCCTTCGCGCTCGCCGAGGCCTCGGCGAGCGCCGTGGCGGCCGACCTGAGCGACGGGACGACGAGAAAGAGATTGATCGCAAGGGCGATCACGTACAGCACGAGAGACAGCCACACCCAGGTCGAGGCGAAGCTCCAGTTATCGTCTGCTTCCTTGAGGCCAAGCGCTCCGAAACCGAAGATTGCCACGACGATCGAGAGCAGGGTGAAGATGTTGACCGACTTCGCGACGGTGGCAACCGGCCCGGCCTGCCCGGCGCGGATCGAACGCATTGCCGTCATGGGGAGGATAGCCATCGGCCCGACGATGAAGACTGCGGTAACAACGTGCAGGGTGTTGACCAGGATATGCATGTCTTCAGACTAGATGCACGATCGATTGTCGACCCTGATCAGATTATTACACCGAGGACTTACGCGGCGGAGACGGAGGGATTTGAACCCTCGGAACCCTTACGGGTTCTCCACCTTAGCAGGGTGGTGCACTAGGCCGAACTATGCGACGTCTCCAGTGTTCGACTGCAAGCATAGCCAATCGCTCACGCCCGTTCGAATCGGGATCAGTAGTCGTTGGTAATCGTGCAGGTGTACTTCGCGGCAGTCGTGCCCCTCACCCCATCCAGCACTGGCACCGAGGGGTCAGCGGTAGCAGATGCAGAGGGAGCCACCGGCGCGTTCGGATCGAGCGTCGAGCCGGCGTCTTCGCCCGCCGCTTCGAGCACGAAAGGTTCATCGTTCTTCAGGAATTCGATGAGGGCGTCGCCGGCGTAGGTGTCCGGCCGCACCTTGCCCGCGTAGATGCCTTCGCCACCTGTCGTTCCCGGGTACTGAACGAAGGTGACGCTCTCGACCGGGATGTTCTTGAGCGCCTGTGCGATAGACACCATCGTGGCGGGGCTACTCAGTGTGGATGACAGCGTCATGTTGCTGAGTGCAGCATTGGCTATTCCGTAGACCTTCCCGACATCCCCCAGCGTCTCTGAGCTCTTCAATTGCCTCACGAGAGCGGAAAGGAACACCTGTTGCGAGCTGATGCGGGTCAGGTCGCTGCCGTCGCCGACTGCCGCGCGCGAGCGGAGGAAGGCAAGCGCGTCAAATCCCTGCAGCGTGTAAGTTCCGGCCTCCGGGAGGTTGATGCCGGTGTTCGGGTCTACCATCGGCCCGTCCACGCACACGTCCACTCCGCCGATGGCGTCGGACATTGCGATCACGCCGCTGAACTTGATGAGCCCTGCGTACTGGATCGGGAGACCGGTGAGCTCGGTGACCGTTTTCGCGATGCAGGAGAGACCGCCGTACGACATTGCCGTGTTCATCGGCTCACTCGAGAATGGCTTCGTGTATTCGTCGGCGTCCGTGCAGTCGGGGATGCGAACCACCATGTCGCGCGGAATGCTGATCGCGACGGCGTTGGTTTGGTCTTGCGAGACGTGTAACAGCATCGTGACGTCGTTCAAATTGCCGCTGTCATCTTCGGTGGTGCCACCGATCCCACCCTGGCCTTCGCGCGTGTCGCTTCCCGCGATCAGGATGTTAAAGCCGCCCTCGATCGCACCGACCGCAGGCAACGGGCCATCGGCTGCCTGTGGGATGTCGACCACGGTGGTTTTGGAGGTGAGACTGTTCACGGCGATAGCGCCGACCGAGGCACCACTCACAAGCACTATCGCCAGCGCTGCAGCGATCAACCTGGCGATCGTACCCAGAGGACTTGCTTTGCGCAGGCGACCGTGCCGGGCGATGCCGGGAAAAGTGGCCGCGCTGCTGCGCGTGCGCAATTCGGAGCGTGGTCGCAGCTCCGAATTCGGTGTCAATTCACTCATCACAGGCCCTTTCATTAGCCCCCGGAAAGGCGATCACGCCGAGCGGAGGGCGTGGGATTCGAACCCACGAGACATTTCTGCCCACCAGTTTTCAAGACTGGCTCCATCGGCCGCTCGGACAGCCCTCCCGGCGTGATCAAGCTCCGAGTGTAACGGACAGGCGGCGCGCAACCCTGAAAAATGGGCTAGAACGTGTCGAGCAGCGTCGCCACACCATCGTCGATGTCGCTCGCGGTGCGCTCATTGGAGGCGGCGACCACCTCATCCGGAGCCTGGCCCATCGACACTCCGCGACCCTCGACAGACGCCCATTCGAGCATGTCGATGTCGTTTCTGCCATCACCCACCGCCATCACCCTGGACCGCGGGATGTCGAGCAGGTTGCGCACTCGCTCGAGCGCGGTCGACTTATTGACGCCATCCGGTGCGATGTCGAGCCAGGCCGTCCAGCCCACGTTGTAGCTGACCTTGTGCAGGCCCATGCGCTCGACGACACTGAGAAAGTCTTCGATCTTATGACCGGGCGAGATCACGACAACCCGGGTGGCGTGCGCAGTGAGGAGCTCCTCGAACGGCACCTTCTCGCTCGCGGCGCCCAGGGTGCCATCGGGGAAGTGGCCGGTGAAACGGTACAGGCCATCCTCATCCTCGACCGCATAATCGGCCGTTTCCAGATTTGCCCGGATGGTCGTCAGCACTTCACTCGGATTGAACGTCTCCACGTGGTCGCGCACGTACCCGCTCGGCGCGTCCGGGTCTCGATGCAGGGTGATGGCGCCGTTGGAGCACACGACATACTCCGGAGTGATCGACAGCCGCTCAAGAATCGGCAGGGTCATAGCCACCGAGCGGCCCGTCGCGAGCATCACCTCGTGGCCGGCATCCCGAACCTTCTGCACCGCGGCGATGACAGGCTCATTCATCACGCCGTCCTCGCGCAGCACGGTGCCGTCGATGTCGAGGGCGATCAGCCAGCGTTCGGTAGCGGGGCTCATGCGAGAGGCTCGAAGATCTCGAGCCCGCCGAGATAGCCGCGCAGGGCATCCGGAACCACAACAGAACCGTCTGCCTGCTGGTGTGTCTCGAGGATGGCGACTAACCAGCGCGTCGTCGCGAGGGTGCCATTGAGAGTGGCAACCGGTGTCGTCTTGCCGGACTCCGTGCGATAGCGGATATCAAGCCGCCGGGCCTGGTAGGTGGTGCAATTGCTGGTGCTGGTGAGCTCGCGGTAGGCGCCCTGCGTCGGCACCCAGGCCTCAACGTCGAACTTTCGCGCGGCGCTGGAGCCGAGATCACCCGCGGCCACATCGATCACCCGATAGCTGAGCCCACACGCCTGCAGCATCGACTCCTGGTAGGCGAGAAGCCTCTCGTGCTCGGCCTCGGCCTCATCCGGAAGCACGTAGGTGAACATCTCGAGCTTATTAAACTGGTGCACGCGCAGGATGCCTCGGTTATCGCGCCCGGCCGAACCCGCCTCCCTGCGATAACAGGTCGACCACCCTGCGTACCGCAGCGGCCCGCCGGAAAGGTCAAGGATCTCGTCGGAATGGTACCCGGCGAGCGCCACCTCGCTCGTGCCCGTCAGGTAGAGGTCATCAGCGGGGAGGTAGTAGACCTCGTCGGCATGCTCGCCGAGAAATCCGGTGCCGGCCATGATCTCGGGGCGCACCAGCGTGGGCGTGATGAGCGGGATAAAGCCCTCGGCGAGAGCCCTATCGAGCGCCATGTTCATGAGCGCCAGCTCGAGTCGGGCGCCGACACCCCTCAGGAAGTAGAAGCGGCTGCCGCTCACCTTCACCCCGCGAGCGATATCGATCGCACCGAGTAGCTCGCCGAGTTCGGCGTGATCCCGCGGCTCGAAGTCGAATTCAGCGGGGGTACCGACCTCGCGCACCAGATTCCAGTCATCCTCGCCGCCGGCGGGCACGCCGTCGATCGTGACGTTGCCGATTCCGCCGACGACCCTGTAGAACTCGGCCTCAGCATCCGTCGACCTCTGCTGCGCCTCCTTCACCTGGGCGGCAAGCGCCTGCGCCTGCAGAACGAGGGCGCGTTTGGCGTCTTTCGGTGCTGTCGCGACGGTACGCCCGAACGCGTTCTGCTCGGCACGCAACCTCTCGAACTGCTGGATGCTCATGCGGCGATGAGAATCGGCCGCGATCGCGTCATCCACAAGGGAGACGGAAGAGCCGCGCAACCGCTGCGAAAGTCGAACCGAGTCAGGACTTTCTCGAAGCAGCAGAGGGTCGATCACTCGTACAGCCTACCCAGAGCGTGCCGTACGGTTGGCAGCGTGAATGAAGCCCCCCGCGTGCGGAAAAAGCGAGCCGCGGTGGTCTACAACCCCCTCAAGGTCGACATCCAGCGGCTCAAAGCCTCCGTCGAGGCTACCGAGAAGGCAGCCGGTTGGGCGAAAACCGCCTGGTTCGAAACATCCATTCGGGATGCTGGCCAGGATGTCACGGCCAGCGCCATTCGCCGAGGGGCCAGCGTCGTGCTCGCCGCCGGCGGTGACGGTACCGTCCGTGCCGTCGCTGAAGCGCTTCGCGGCAGCGGAGTTGCGCTCGCGGTACTGCCCGCGGGAACAGGAAACCTGCTCGCCCGCAACCTCGAACTTCCGCTGTCGGATCTCGATGCGAGTGTGGCCATCGCCTTCGCTGGTGACGAGCGCAGGATTGACCTCGGGATGGTGAAGATCGTTCGTGCCGACGGCGACTCCCAGGAGCACGCTTTCCTCGTGATGGCAGGCCTCGGCCTCGATGCCAAGATGATCAAGAACACCAGCGGCAAGCTCAAGAAGGCCGTCGGGTGGCTTGCCTATGTCGACGGGATAGCCCGGTCACTGCCCGAATTGAAGCCCATCAGGCTGTCGTACCGGCTCGACAATGAGCCGACAAAATCCATCAGGGTGCACACGATTATCGTCGGCAACTGCGGACTACTGCCGGGCGGGCTGCTGCTGATGCCGGATGCTAAACCCGACGACGGCATTCTCGATGTCGCAGCGCTGCGCCCCCGGGGCCCGTTCGGCTGGGCCAAGGTATGGCGCAAGGTCGCCTGGGAGAACGGTGTGCTGAGAAAGTCTGCGCTCGGCCGCAGAATCATCGACCTCTCCGCCGATGTTCGGGATGTCACCTACGTCACGGGCCGGACGATGCGGATGACCGTGGAGGAGCCGCAGGACTTCCAGCTCGACGGCGACGAATTCGGCGAGGCCAAGAGCGTGCACACCTGGGTCGACCCGGGCGCCCTCACGGTGAAGGTGCCGGCGGCGTAGCTGCGTCACGCCCCCATACTCCCGCTCTCCGCGCCTCGCTCAGCACGCGCACGCGCAGTCTGCGTCGAGAACGCCACTTCTGCTGGGTCGCGACGGCTTTGGGCAGCATAAGTGGCGTTCTCGGTGACGCGACTGAGGCGTGTGGATGATTCGGACGGAGGTCACTCTCGATGCGGGATCATCGGCCGATGCATCCCGAACCGCTTCCTCCCCATCTCGCAGGCCGCACATTCCCCACCGCCGGATCTGGACTATCGCCAGCTCGACTCCGCGCGCGGGACCTGGACCGCACGGTCTGGGGTGTGCGGCGCGACGGCGCGACCGACCTGCTCACACGCTGTGGCATGTTCGCGGCGAGGCTCCCCGCCGAGATGCACTTCAGCCATGTCACTGCTGCACTGATACTCGGAGCGCCTCTTCCCCTTCATCTCGAGAGACGGCCTGAGCTGGATGTCACGGCGCTGCTCCCGGCATCGGCCCCGCATGCGGCGGGAATCCTCGGGCATCGTTCCACGGTTTCCGCGGGCGACATCGTCATTAGAGCGGGCGTCAGGCACACGAGCGCCGCCCGCACGTGGATCGACCTGTCCTCGGGGCTCCGTGTGGAGGATCTCGTCGCGGTCGGAGACTACTTCATCCACTGGCGGTCGCCACTGTGTTCCCTTGACGAACTGCGGCAGCGCGCGGCCGAGCTTCGGGGCCGTCGCGGATACCGCACTGCCAGGGACGCAGTCGAGCTTCTGGATTCGCGGGCCGAATCTCGACGCGAGTCACACCTGCGGGTGATTGTGGTGCGAGCGGGGCTTCCCGATTTCGAGGTCAACTACGTCGTGGTGTCGACGGAAACCGGCCGTGATGTGCGTCTGGATCTCGCGTTTCCGAAGCACAAGGTGGTTCTGGAGTACCAGGGCGACTACCACCGGACCGCCGCCCAGTGGCGCAAGGACATGACGCGCCGATCTCGGCTCGAGGCCGACGGGTGGTACGTAATGGAGCTGAATGTCGATGACCTCGCCGATCCAGTCGAGCTGGTGGCGCGCATCCGGACAGTACTGGCAGGCAGGTGAGTTCGGAGCGTTACGACATCGAGAACGCCACTATTGCTGCCTGACTGGCACCGGACCCAGCAGAAGTGGCGTTCTCGGGCAAAAGGTGACGTGGCGAAGACGGCGGCGCGGCGCGGCGCGGCGCGGCGCGGCGCCCGACGGCCCTGCTACTCGCCGAGCAGCCCGCGCAGCCAGTCGCGCGCGTCGACGAAGGCATCGTTGTCGTAGCGCGGCATCACGTTGATGGCCAGCTTGTCGGCGCGCGGGTAGCTGCCCAGGAATGTGACCCTGGGGCTGAATCGCTTGAGGCCGAGCAGGGCATCCGCGACCCTCTCATCCAGGATGTGGCCATCGAGGTCGATGACGAAACGGTACCGGCCGAGCGCGTCACCGATGGGACGCGATTCGAGCAGGCTCATGTTGACGCCGCGGGTGGCGAATTGCTCGAGCATTTCGAGCAGGCGGCCGGCCGTGTCATCTGGAAGCTCCACAATGATCGAGGTCTTATCGCTGCCGGTGGGCGCCGGCAGCGGGGCGATTCGGGAGACGAGCACGAAGCGGGTGACCGCGTTCGGGTTGTCTCCGATGCTTGTCGCGAGCACGGTCAGGTCGTGGTGATCGGTGATCCCTGGGGGCGCGACGGCCGCATCGGCCAGCTCGTTCTCCAGCAGGGATGCGGCGGCGGCCACGTTCGATGTCGCCGGGATGTGCCCGTGGCTGGGAAGGTTCGCGTCGAGCCACAGGTGTGTCTGCCCGTACGCGACCGGATGGGCGTTGACCACTGTCACGTCGGCGAGCGCGGTGCCGGGCCTCGCAACCAGCACGAAATTGACGGGCACGAGGTATTCGCCGATGATCCGCAGGTTCGGGATGCTCGCCAGGGCGTCCTGCGTGGCACTCACGCCGCCCTCGACCGAGTTCTCCATCGCGATCATGGCGGCCACGGATCGCCCCGTGACCACGTCGCCCAGCGCCTCGCCCACGTTGTTGACGGAGTGCCAGCTCTTCCCGGCGGCCGCAGGCACCTGCCGCAGTGCCGCTTCGGTGAACGTTCCGGCCGGGCCGAGGTAGCTGTACGTCTCGGTAGCGGCGTCGTCAGGCATGCTCCCGAGTGTATCGGCGCGGCGCGGGTGCCAGACTGGAGGGCATGGACGATCGCGCAGGGACTCGAGCCGAAGCATCCGACCTCATTGATGTTCACGACCTGGTGCACGCGTATTTCACGCTGGTTCCGGATGTCACGATCCCCGAGCAGCGCGTCGTCTTCGGCACCAGCGGCCACCGTGGCTCCTCACTCGACACCGCGTTCAATGAGGTGCACATTGCCGCCATCACCCAGGCGATCGTCGAGTACCGCGCGTCTCAGGGAGTCACCGGGCCGCTGTTCATCGGTCGCGATACCCACGGCCTGTCGCGACCGGCAGAGACCACGGCGCTCGAGGTGCTCACGGCCAACGGGGTGCGCGCGCTCGTGGACGAATTCGACGACTTCGTGCCAACCCCGGCGCTCAGCCACGCGATCATCAGGTACAACGCGGCAGGTCATGCCGACCTGGCGGACGGCATCATCATCACGCCGAGCCACAACCCACCCCGGGACGGTGGCTTCAAGTACAACCCGCCCCACGGCGGCCCCGCCGACAGCGCCGCGACGGGGTGGATCGCCGATCGAGCGAACGAGATCATCGCCGGAGGCAGCCGCGAGGTGACGCGCTCCGAGCCTTCGGGCGTGGAGGTGTACGACTTTCGCGGGCACTACGTCGACGATCTCGAGACCATCATCGACATTGCGGCAATCCGAAAGGCGGGCATCCGCATCGGTGCCGATCCGCTGGGCGGTGCCAGTGTCAACTACTGGAAGCTGATTGCCGAGCGGTACGACCTCGACCTGACCGTCGTTAATCCGCTCGTCGATCCGACCTGGTCGTTCATGACTCTCGACTGGGATGGCAAGATCCGCATGGATCCGTCGTCGCCGTCGGCCATGGCCTCCGTCGTCGAGAAGCGCCATGAGTTCGACATCCTCACCGGTAATGACGCCGACGCCGACCGCCACGGGATTGTCACTCCCGATGGCGGCCTCATGAACCCCAACCACTATCTGGCGGTCGCCATCCGGTACCTCTATACCCACCGGCCGGGCTGGCGCACGGATGCCGCCGTCGGCAAGACTTTGGTCTCCAGTTCGATGATCGACAGGGTCGCGGCGTCGCTCGGTCGCGAGCTGTGGGAGGTGCCGGTCGGCTTCAAGTGGTTCGTGCCTGGGCTTGTCGACGGGTCGGTCGGGTTCGGCGGTGAGGAGAGCGCGGGGGCAAGTTTCCTGCGCAAGGACGGCACGGCCTGGACCACAGATAAAGACGGCATCTTGCTGGCCCTGCTCGCCAGCGAGATTCTTAGCGTCACCGGCAAGACGCCGTCGCAGCTGTATTCCGAACTGGTCGACGAGTTCGGCGATCCGGCATATGAGCGAGTGGATGCCCCGGCAACCGCCGCGCAGAAAGCCAGGCTCGGCAAACTCAGCGGCGCGGACATCGCGGCCACCGAACTCGCCGGGGACCGGATCACGGCGACACTGGCGGCGGCCCCCGGCAACGGGGCATCCATCGGCGGAGTCAAGGTGACCACCGAGTTTGCGTGGTTTGCCGCCCGCCCGAGCGGCACCGAAGACGTCTACAAGATCTATGCGGAATCATTCAAGGGCTCCGAGCACCTGGCGCAGGTGCAGGCCGAAGCGAAGTCGATAGTGGATGCGGCGTTGCGCGGATGAGCCGCCGCACCCTCGCGCTGCTCGTCGCGCTGCCCGCCCTCGCCTGCGCGATTGTCGGGCTCACCCACCCGATGCGCCTGACCGAGGCGAGCGCCGAATACTGGCGCAACATGCATATCGCGCTGATCCCGATCTTCCCGCTGATCGGTCTGGCTCCGTGGCTCATCGCGCGCCGAGCCGGGGTGTGGTTCGGTCGCGCAGGCGCCATACTCGGCTATGGTTTTGCGACGTTCTATACGGCGCTCGACATCCTCGCGGGTGTCGCCGGAGGTGCGCTGGTGATGGCCGGCGATTTCGAAGTGACGGGCGCGGTCTTCGGGATCGGCCGCATCCTGGCGAACATCGGTGTGGTCAGCCTGGTTGCCGGATGCCTCGTCGCCGGCGTTGCCGCGTTCCGCACCGCCGGCGTCGCCGCCCTCCCCGGCGCGCTGCTGGCCACGGTAGGTGCGGTTCTCGTGCAGCCCGGCCACGTGTACCTCGGGCTCGGCACCGTCGCGATGGTGCTGTTCGCCGGCGGATTCGTGGCGATGGCATTCGCGGTCACCCGGCCGGCACCTGCGGCAGCTCAGCCCGCGTAAGTAGCTCAGCCCGCGTAGTCTGGCGCCGCCGGGAGCCCGAAGAATTCCTCGAGGGTCAGCACCCCGGTGGCGTGTAATTCTGTCGCAAGCTCAGGGCCGACGTACCGCATGTGCCACGGCTCGTACTCATAGCCGGTGACGTCCGTTTTGCCGTTGGGGTAGCGCACCACGTAGCCAAACCGCCAGCCCTCGGCGGCCAGCCACTGGCCTTGCGGGGTGTCGGCGAAGCATTGCTCGAGCGTGCAGTCAGCGGGTGACGCGCTGACGTCGATCGATAAACCGGTCTGGTGCTCCGAGTGGCCTGGCCTGGCACTGGTCTGGTCGGCTCCGGCCTGACCAAGGCTCGAGACCCAACCGGCATAGACGCTTTCCTGGGTGGAGTAGCTGCGGTACGCGCTCTGAGACTGCATCTGCAGCCCACCGCTTTCGGCGCTGAACGCGGCGAACATCGCTACGACGGCATCCGACGCTGCCCGGCGCAGAAACGGCTGGTTCACGTAGGCAACGGGCACCTCGACGAGATCGGGCGGCTCCCAGTCGAGAGGGTTGAGCGGGCGGAGTTTATCGGCGACCACCCAGTAACTATTGGGGTCGTCGATCGACTGGGTGGCCGAGTCGAAGGTGGGGGTCGGCGTCGGGGCGGGAGTGGGGATGAGGGTGGCGGGCGGCGTGGATGTCGGGGTGGGAGCGCTCGTCGCCGTCGGAGAGCTTGAAGCCAGTGCGGTCGGGGCGGGAACCGGCGTCAACGCGACGACGGTGACGACCGCCGCAACAACGACGGCGGCAATCGCACCGGCGACGACAATCGTGCGTCGGCGGTTCGGGACGACCGACGGAATCTGCTCGGGTCGCGGATCTGACACGTGACGATCCTACGGCTGTCGAATGCCGCCCCGGGGGATGCTCTGAGCGATACCGAGCCGCGAGCTTGTGAGAACAGTGCATTGGGTGTAACTTTGCAGCTTGCGCAAAGATTAGTGGACGGTCGTAGCAGCATGCTCTGCGGCGGCTTTCTCGCGCTCCCCACACTCCCAGAAACACAATGAACGAGGAACGATGACACGCGTCGAATCAAAGGGCAAGCAACAGGCCCAGGCCATCGCAGACGCTGGAGGGGTCATGACGCACCGCCAGATCCTGTTCGTCATCTTCGGGCTGATGGCTGGGATGTTTCTCTCCTCGCTCGACCAGACCATTGTCGGCACCTCGATGCGCACCATCGCGGACGATCTGGACGGCCTGGCCCTTCAGGCGTGGGTCACCACCGCTTACCTGATCACCTCCACCATCTCGACGCCGATCTATGGCAAGCTCAGCGACATTTTCGGGCGTCGCCCGCTGTTCATCATCGCCATCGTGATCTTCCTGGGCGGATCCGTGGCCGCGGGATTCGCCGACTCCATGTACCAGCTCGCGATCTTCCGCGCGCTGCAGGGCCTCGGCGCTGGCGGCCTGATGGCCCTCCCGCTGGCGATCATGGGTGACATCCTCGCTCCCCGCGAGCGCGCCAAATATCAGGGCTACTTCCTCGCCGTCTTCGGCGTCTCCAGCGTGATCGGCCCGCTCATCGGTGGGCTGCTGTCGGGCACCCCCGAAATCCTGTTCCTCAACGGATGGCGCTGGGTCTTCCTGATCAACCTCCCGATCGGGCTGGTGGCACTGGCGATTGTGATGCGCTTCCTGCACATCCCGCACACCCGCCGGGCGGCCCGCATCGACTGGTGGGGTGCCGTCACGGTCGTCATCGGCCTTGTTCCTCTGCTGCTGGTCGCCGAGAAGGGCCGTGACTGGGGCTGGGGTTCGGGGTACTCCATCGCGTGCTACGTCGTCGGTGCGCTCGGCATCGGTGCGTTCATCCTGAGCGAAAAGCTCATGGGTGATGACGCGCTGATCCCGCTCACGCTCTTCAAGAACGCAACATTCCGGATGGCGACCGTCATCGGCGTGCTGGTCGGATTCGGCATGTTCGGCGCCATGATGACGATCCCGCTGTACCTGCAGCTCGTGCAGGGCGCGACGCCGACCGAAAGTGGCTTCCTGATGTTGCCTATGATTCTGGGGCTGATGATCGCCTCGATCGTCAGCGGGCAACTCATCTCGCGCACCGGCCAGTACGGCATCTTCCCTAAGGTCGGCACCGGTCTCATGGTGCTCGGATTCTTCTGGCTCACCTTCCTGACCGCCGATAAACCGGTCATCTGGGTCATGATCGGCATGTTTTTCATCGGGCTTGGCCTTGGCCAGCTGATGCAGACCCTGACTATCGCCTCACAGAATTCGGTCGGCCCGAAAGACATCGGGGTTGCCACAAGCTCGTCGACATTCTTCCGCCAGATCGGTGGAACACTGGGCGTCGCGGTGCTGTTCTCGGTGCTCTTCTCGAGAA
The DNA here is from genome assembly GCF_031364185.1 of Salinibacterium sp. Classification (NCBI taxonomy): domain Bacteria; kingdom Bacillati; phylum Actinomycetota; class Actinomycetes; order Micrococcales; family Microbacteriaceae; genus Salinibacterium; species Salinibacterium sp. The sequence continues at coordinate 12,101 of NZ_JANLVV010000031.1, forward strand.
TCCCCGACACCATCGCTGCGGCGTTCTCCAGCAGGTCGGTTCGGGATGGGATCGCCGTCGCCACCGCCGATCCGAACGTGCTGGCCGACCCCTCCAATAAGCAGATTCTTGGATTGCTCCAGAACCCGACCGGCCTGGGCACCGCGCTCGACGGCGACACGTCCTTCCTGAACGGCTCTGACCCTCGCCTCGCCGCGCCGTTCCTGGAGGGCTTCAGCAACGCCACGGTGACCATCTACTGGGTCGGGCTGGGCGTGGTGCTGGTGGCGTTCATCCTGAGCTTCTTCCTGAAGGCCACACCATTGCGTGCGAAGTCTGCCCTGCAGGAGAACGCAGATAATGAGGCTGCGCTGCTGGCGCAGACTGCCGCGGATGCCGCCGGTACGCTCGTGACCCCGGGTGGCGGAGTGGGCGTGCCTTCCGGAAGTGCCTCGGACGGCAACCCCGTCGACGACCGTCGTCCTGTCCGAAATGACGGAGATCGTGGCGCTCGGCAGCCCATTGAGCGCGGCTAGCACGCCTTCTAGCTGAAGTCTCCGTCATTTCGGACCGCGTGAACGCGAACCCCCGCCCGCACCGTCGCGCGGTGCCAGCGCTCTGAATGCGTGGGTGCGCTCCGGATGCCTCGACCGATGTTGCCCAGTCGGCCCTCAGTACTCCGCCGACGTCACCGAGAACGCTACTTCTGCTGGGTCACCGCGTTATCAAGCAGCAGAAGCGGCGTTCTCGGTGGCAAACCGGCGCGTGCAGACACGCGGCGGAGGAGCCAAGGTCCCGTGATGGGTGCGCTCGCATCATGCAGGGTGCGGTGAAGGGCTAGTGGCAGAATGACGTTCGTGTTCGAAGCCCAGACATCCCACGATCCACGACCCACACCACGCGCATTCCCCTCGACGTTCCTGTTCGGAGCGGCCACCGCCGCGTACCAGATCGAGGGCGCAGCGCACGAGGACGGACGCACCGACTCCATCTGGGACGTGTTCTGCCGCGTGCCTGGCGCCGTGGTCAATGCTGATAACGGCGATACCGCCTGCGACCACTATCACCGCTACCGGGATGACGTAGCGATGATGAAAGATCTTGGCCTGCAGGCATATCGCTTCTCCACGTCGTGGTCGCGCGTGCAGCCCGACGGTGGCGCCGTGAACGCGAAGGGCCTCGACTTCTACTCGCGGCTCATCGACGAGCTGCTCGGCAAGGGCATCACCCCCTGGCTGACCCTGTACCACTGGGACCTACCGCAGGCCCTGCAGGAGCTCGGGGGCTGGGCGAACCGCGACACGGCGATGAGATTTCGCGACTTCGCGCTTGGCGTTCACGATGTTCTCGGCGACCGGGTGACCTCGTGGACCACACTCAACGAGCCGTGGTGTTCTTCGTTTCTCAGCTACATCGGTGGCGAGCACGCCCCGGGCATCCAGGACCCGGCCACCGGGCTTGCCGCGGCTCATCACCTGCTGCTGGCCCACGGTCTCGCGGCGAAAGAACTCGCGGCTCGTGATGCCAGCCTGCAACTGGGCATCACGCTGAATCTGACCGTTGCCGACCCTGTCGATCCGACCGACGCGGAAGACCTGGATGCCGCGCGGCGCATTGACGGGCAGTTCAACCGGTTCTTTCTCGATCCGATCTTCCGCGGCAGCTACCCAGACGATGTGCTGGTGGATGTCGCGCACCTGGGTTTCGAGAAGCACGTGCAGTCTGGCGATCTCGAGATCATCAGCTCGCCCATCCACTGTCTCGGCGTCAACTACTACCACGGTGAGGCGGTCAGCGCGCGGCCAACCGACGCGGAGATGTCGACGGCGGCACCCTCCGTCCGGCCCAAGCGTTCTCCGTTTCCCGCTGCCGACGGGGTGCACTGGCACCTGCGCGACCTGCCCACTACGGCGATGGGCTGGGAGGTGCAGCCCGAAGGACTCACCCGACTGTTGAAGCGAGTACACGAGCAGTACACGGGGCCAGCGGGCATCGCGCTCGCCGTGACGGAGAATGGTGCGGCATATGACGACGAGTTGATCGATGGTGCCGTGCATGATGCCGAGCGTGTTGACTTTCTCGAAGCCCACCTGGGGGCAATTCTCGACGCAATCGACGACGGCGTGCCCGTGGGTGCGTACTTCTACTGGTCGCTCATGGACAACTTCGAGTGGGCCTGGGGCTACGACAAGAGGTTCGGCATCGTGCATGTCGATTATGAGACGCAGCAGCGCACGCCGAAAGACAGTGCAATCGCTTACAACCGCGTCATCGCTGGCCGCTCTCTCTGACTTAGACTTCCCCCATGACGCTCGAACTGCCCGGCAGACGCGTGGCGCCCACGCTCGAAGCGGTCGCCGCGGAGGCGGGGGTGTCGCGCTCCACCGTGTCGCGTGTTGTCAACGGTTCGACCCAGGTGCGGCCCGATGTGACGACCGCGGTGAACGCAGCCATCGACCGCCTCAACTACATCCCGAACCGCGCAGCCCGGTCGCTGGCGAATCGCCAGACCATGGCCATCGCCCTGGTCGTTCCCGAAGACACCTCGCGATTTTTTGGCGACCCGTTCTTCGCCCAGATCGTGCAGGGAATCACCCAGGGCCTCGAAGACAGCGACTACGTGCTGAACCTGCAACTCGCCAGCCCCTCAGCCCCCTCCGCCAAGACGATCCGCTACCTGCTCGGTGGCAACGTCGACGGCGCCATCGTGGTCTCACATCATTCGGGCGACGATTTTTTCACCACCCTGGATGCCACCATTCCCGTCGTCTTCGGCGGGCGCCCCTTCCTGCCCGAACTGCACACCAACAACTACGTCGACGTCGATAACGCCGCCGGGGCCGCCATGGCCACGCGTTACCTGGTCGACCTCGGGCGCACGCGCATCGCCACCATCGACGGACCGGCGAACATGCAGGCGGCGATCGATCGGTCCGAGGGGTGGCAGGGTGCGATGCGGGCCGCCGGGATGCGGGACGATTTGCGCGCCCAGGGTGATTTCACGAGGGCAAGCGGCGCATCCGCAATGAAAAAGCTGCTCGAGCTCGCCCCTGAACTCGATGCCGTGTTCGTGGCGAGCGACCTGATGGCAACCGGTGCGATCTCGACCCTGCGTGAACAGGGACGACGCGTGCCGGAGGATGTCGCCGTGGTCGGCTTTGATGACAGCTCCGCCGCCACCAGCGGTGAGATCAACATCACCACGGTGCACCAACCCTCCCGCGAGATGGGGGCGGAGATGGCGCGAATGCTCCTTGCGCTGCTGCGCGGAGAGCCGACCGAGCGCGAGCGGGTCATGCCCACCCGGATGGTCATCCGCGACAGCGCGTAGTCTTGCAGCATGACCACAGAGGTACTGCACGACCCGAAAATGAACCGATATGAACTGCTCGTCGACGGTGTGGGTGCTGGTGAAGTTGACTACCAGATTCGGGATGACACGATCGTGCTGACCCACACGGAGATCGACCCGGCGCAACGCACATCGGGCCTTGGCGGAGAACTTGTCCGCGGGGCGCTGAACCTGATTCGCGCCGATACCGACTACCGGGTGGTGCCGAGCTGCACCTTCGTTGCGGCCTGGATCACGAAGCATCCCGACTATCAGGATCTGTTGACTCGCTGACCTTGTAGTGCCTACCGCGCCGAGTGAGGTCGATCTTCACCTGGCCGTCATAGATCCCGAAGTCACCATCACCGGGCAGCGGCGCGGGCGCCGGGAGGATCGACTGGCGGTCCATCTCGACCTGGGCCTCGTGACGTGTCGGGTGAAAGACTTCATCCCCGATGCCGCCGATGCCGCTACCGCCGCCGGAGGACTTGCTCTTATTAGTCAGGTCGATCAGCCCGAAATGCTGGGCCAGGTAGAAGGCCACGCCGACGCCCACGATAATGAGTACAACGATCCACGGCTCCACCGGTCCAGTTTACGATGGCCCCGCGGATGCGTCGGCATCGGCAGCACACGGCGACTAATGATCGCGTGGCTCAACGCCCCCAGCGGCGTCCACACTGTCGGGCACTTCAGTCATTTCGACTACCGTCAGAGTTTGCCGACTGTGCCCATTTCGACCTACCGCGACACACGCAATCCCGGCCCGCTCCGCACGCGACGGTCACGTCAAGCTATTTCCACTCGAGAAGGCCATCGCAGTGGACATCTCGGAGCGCACCATCGCTTGGTGCCGTCGCACTCCTGAGGCCGCGCTTAGCAGTGCCATTCACGTTCGAGCGTGAGACTTCGCGGTTGTGGTAGACAAGCTAGTTTGCTCGGACCACAATACTGACCGTTAGTTATGAGACACATGGAGTGCTGTGACGAAACTAATCGGATATGCGCGAGTATCGACCCGGCCGCAATCAACGGATCGGCAAGAAGCAGACCTTCTCGCCACCGGTGTCCGACGTGATGACCTGTACGTCGATCAGGGCATCTCGGGTGCTCGTGCATCGCGGCCGCAATTCGATCGCGCGCTCGGCGCTCTCGAGGCCGGCGACATGCTCGTGATTACGACCTTGGATCGACTCGGACGGTCGACGCAGAACATGCTCGACTTCGCACAGCAGCTACGTGATCGCGGTGCCGGCCTTCGTGTGCTGAACCTCGGCGGCGGTGACGTCGACACATCGACTCCGATTGGGTCGATGCTGTTCACCATCATGGCGGCGCTGGCACAGATGGAGCACGACATCAAGCGAGAGCGGATCGTTGACTCGATCAGCAAACGTCGCGACGCCGGGAAGGACCTTGGAGGGCGCCCCCGGCGTGTCACCGATAGTCAAATTCGGAGCGCGGTTCGCCTGGTTGAAGGTGGAGACCCGGCTGCGCAGGTTGCCCGAGACCTCGGAATGTCTCGCGCGACATTTTATAGAAGGTCTCGCGCTCTCACCAACTAGTCACTCAGAACAGCCTTCCGCGGAAAGCGACACCGAATGATCACAATACGCCGCCAAACAGCGCCGAAATTCACACCATTGAGGATCAGCGGGACGTGACCCGGCCTCTTTGGGTAGTGGCCTGCCGCACTGGCTGCGTGACGAGGAACTGTCACCCAGCCAGTGCAGTAGACCCAACGTTCTAGACAAGCTTGGAGAAACGTGGGAGAGTCAGCTAGCTGCCCACTTGGGTGGCAATAAACACAGCCATTATTAGACAAGTAAGTCCTATGGCGTCAAAAGGACGATCCCAGAAAACACTGGATCGACTCTCAGCAATCATCCCCCCGGGGCGTCGCAGCATTGCAATCTCGGTTGCCGTCGCCCTTCTCGCAACGGGGTTTGTGTCGACCTCACCCGCGCTCGCCGCCGAAACCGTCGACGAAGACGGAATCCTGCAAACCCTCGAGGCCGTTTCCGCCGAAGAGGGCATTTTCGACGATCTTGCAACCAGTGAAGGTCATCGGGCGGTTGTCCCCACCGACCCCAGCGAGAGTGTCGGTTTAGTCTCCACGCGAGGTCCCGACTTGGAAATTAGCTTGCCTTTCTCTGAAGACGCCGCCAACGCGGTAGAACTAGTGGACGCGGTTCGTGCCTACGACAATGGCAACGGTTCAACTACTGTGCCCGTTTCGAAATCGGATGGCTCGGTACAGATAACCACCGTCATTGAAGATTCGACCGCACCCACGTCGTACCGTTACGAAATCGGGTCGGCGGAGGGCTCCAAGCTCCGTTTGTTCAAAGAGGGCGGTGTTCTCATCGAAAGCACGGACGGCGAGTACCTAGGAGGCGTCGCTGCGCCGTGGGCCTACGACGCCAATGGCATAGCCGTTGATACCTGGTACGAGGTCGAGGGCTCGACATTGGTCCAGGTCGTCGCCCATGACGCTGGCCCCTACACGTACCCGATCGTGGCCGACCCGTGGATCGGAATTAACCTTTTCGCCTACGTTAAGGCTAACCGTTTCGAGAATGGGCAGCCGATCGTCGATCTCCAACCCAGCGTTTGGGGTATGGCCCAGTGGGGTACTCCACAGGGGCAGGTCATCATGGAGACCGCGGGCTGGACAGAGGCGGTGACGTGGAGCAGTGCCACAAGATCCGCGCTCGAAGGCAAGCAGAGCATGCGAGATCAGTTCGTTTGCCACGCGTATGGTTCGCCTTTTGCGGGTGAGTGGAACTTGGAAAGGTGGCGGTTAAACCGCACCGTACATTGGTCCATCGGAGTGGGGGTTCATCACTGCAACTGGAAAACCGCAAACGGGGTCTGACTCGAAGTTTTACCCTTAAGCCTTGAGGTATCTGCCGAGGCAGCTCCCGGACACTGCAAGTGTCCGGGAGCTGCCTCGGCATGGATGTGCTTCTTTCGCCAGGCCAGAGGGGTTCTTGGGAAAAGTCGCCACTTATGGAAGGGTTTGGCTTTGAGTTCACACCGAGGAAAAGTTATGCGCGATCTACTGACACCGGGCCAGCGAAGAGTGATTCTGGCCGCAACGCTTGTGACGATTACGATCACTTCCCTTGCGGGGTGCGCACTGTTCGACCGTTTTTCGCAGCTCACGATCCCGATCGTTCTGACTGACGACAGCGACGCGGTCGATGTCTCAACAAATCCGATCGAGATCACCGACGACGTCTGCAACGAGACACTCGAATGCGTTGAGGCCTACAGCACTGACCAAGCCGACTACTACCGCTTCACAAGTCGTGAAATGGCGAATGAATTCGAATCGACGCTGGACGTCGGCTTCGTCGTCAACTACATCGTCATGGATCTATCCAACAAGCCGGACGCCTCGAAGACGGACCAACGGTGGGCAATGGAACAATTGGGCGGCACTTGGCAAGACTACGAAGGCACGTACCCCGATCTATAACCGCCACGCAGCGCGTGTCTCACAAAGCTGTGGTCCAAGCTACCGCGGCGTTGATGTCGGCCGCGGCCCCGTGGTCGACAGCGGGCTTGTCACGGCGGGTAGCGAGGCCTAGCCAGAACATGATGGGGCAGTAACAGCGTTGGATGACGTTCCGGTTCCTGTAGTCGAGGGCGACGGGCCTGCCGCCTCGTGGCCTGCGACGTTTCCGGTGGATCTACTTATCGTCTGGCTCGGGGGTCACGGCATTGATGCCGCGTGAGCGAAGGTGTCGGCAAAGCGATTAAGATCTGCTCCATCGTGGATGAACACACGCGTGAGTGTTTGGGCGGGATCGTAGATCGCTCCACTACGGACGGTCTTGCGAAACAATGACTGTGAGATAGCCCATGAGGTTACCGGTAATCGAAAAGTATCTCGCTGAGCGATGGTTTACTTGGCGCCAAAAGCGGCGCTCATCGGCCCCACGCGACGGCGGGCGGAATCAACCAAACTGGATCCATGGCTCTCTCTTCTGGCTATCGAATCCTGCCCGGCGCGCCCTCCATTGTCGACGACCTCAGATTGCGGGTTGAAGCCGGACTGTCTCATTCGAAGACATTAGTTATAGACCTGCGATCCGGAGTACATGTAGGGTGCCAGCAATAATTGAAATGTTCGCGCCTGTCGGTTTCTTCGATCCCGAGCAACTTGATCTGCTTGTCCACCATTACAGGCCGCGTCGTCCCGCGGCCGACCCAAGCCGCTGGTCTAAGTCAGCGTGCTAGCGTGAAGGATGATTAGTCGATAACCACAGACCTCGCCAATGGTCGGAGTTGCCGTCGACCAACCCGAACCCGATAAATCCGCTGTCCTGGGCATCTATGAACTGGATTTTCCTCTGAACTCCTCGCGGGCGGATCTCTGATGGGCCACTGGATGGGTCGGCATCGGCAGCACACGGCGGCTAACGAACGCGTGGCTTGACGAGTCGTCGTGCCGCTTCTCGCACCGAGGCGCGCTGGGCATCGAGGTCGACGCCGAATCCCGGGGCCGCGAGAGTGCGCAGCTCGGCTGGCGCGCGGTGCCAGTTGGTGGCAACCGCCAAAATCAGGGCGAGCAACTCTTCGGGTCGCCAATCCGGGCTGGCCAGCCCTCGGTGCTGGGCGTCGCGGATGATGTCGAGCTTATGGCTGTAACCCTCGGTGCGACCGTCCGAGAACGTGCCGGCAGTAGCGGTGTCATGCAGCCAGGCCCACATCGCTACCCGCTGAACGCTCTCGTCACGCGCGAAGTAGTCGTGCAGTCTCACCGTGTATTCGACGAGGTCAACATCAATCGGCACGGCGTGGGCGAGTTGGTCGAGGCCGCTCTGCATCACGTTGTCGAAAAGCGCATCCTTATCGCCAAACCAGGCATAGATGCGTTCCTTGCTGGCCCGCGCCGTATCGGCAATCCTATTGATTCGCGCCCCGGCGACACCGTATTCGGCAAACTCCGCGGTCGCCGCTTCGATCACACGCTGCTTCGTTTCTCGGCCGCGCAGCTGGTCACGCGGCAGTTCTGACGACACCACCATGCACCCTCTCATCGAACCGATTGGTTTGACTAACCCTACAGGATGGCATAGGATCGAACCAATCGGTTTGGTTGAGGAGAAAAATGACAAACGTACTGATGGTGCTCTCTGCAGCATCGCACTGGACTCTGGCCGACGGCACGAAGCACCCGACCGGAGTGTGGGCCGAGGAGTTTCTCGAGCCGTACCGCATCTTCACCGAGGCCGGCTGGACCGTTGATGTCGCCACTCCCGCAGGCGTTGCGCCCACCTTCGACGCGGTCAGCCTGAGTGCAGGAGGCGCGGGTTCTGCCGAGCGCGCAGCCGAGTTCGCGGCCCGCATCACCACGATGAGCGATGTGCTGCAGCATCCGAAGCGCGTCGATGCCGTTGCCATAGCCGACTACGACGTTCTCTTCTACCCCGGCGGCCACGGCCCCATGGAAGACCTCGCGGTCGATGCTGACTCAGGCCAGTTGATTGTGGATGCCGTCAGGTCGAACACCACGATAGGCGTGCTCTGTCACGCTCCCGCAGCGCTGCTTGCCGCCACCGATAAGGTCACCGGAGAGTGGGCCCTCGCGGGTCGCAAAATGACCGGCTTTGCCAACAGAGAAGAAGAGTTGAGTGGGCTTGCCGCCAAGGCCAAGTGGCTTGTCGAGACTCGACTGGTTGAACTTGGCGCCGTGTACTCGAAGGCGCCCGAGCCCTTCGCCTCCTACATCGTCGTCGACGGTCAGCTCTACACAGGGCAGAACCCGGCATCATCGGTCGCCGTTGCCGAGCGCATCGTCGCCGATAAGCGTTGACCGACAGACAGACAGACAGGAATCAATTCGTGACCGCCACCACCAGCATCCAATGGCAACTCGTCTCTCGCCCCACGGGCGAGCCCACCACCGACAACGTCGCGAGGGTTGAGATCGAGCTGCCCGAGCTCGCCGCCGGCGAGGTTCGAGTGCGCAACACCTTCTTCTCTGTCGACCCCTACATGCGCGGGCGAATGAACGAGGGGCGCTCCTACGTTGCGCCCTTCGCTCTCGATGAGACGATGCAGGGCGCCGCAATTGGCGAAGTCATTGAGTCACAGGATGCCGCGTTGCCCGTGGGCACGATCGTGCAGCACCAGCTCGGCTGGCGTGACCTCGCCCAGGGCCCGGCCGCGCTATTCCACCCCCTTCCCGACATTCCCGGAGTATCACCCTCGCTGTTTCTCAGCGTGCTGGGCATCACCGGGATCACCGCCTGGGTCGGTCTCACGCAGATCGCCCACATCAAGGAGGGCGACACGGTCTTCGTGTCCGGCGCTGCCGGAGGGGTCGGCACGATGGTGGGTCAAATCGCTCGCCTGCTCGGCGCATCCCGCGTCGTGGGCAGTGCCGGTACGGCGCAGAAGGTCGACCTGCTCACCAGCAAATACGGCTACGACGCAGCCTTCAACTACCGCGATGGCGACATTGCGGGCCAACTGGCGAAGGCGGCACCCGACGGCATCGACGTCTACTTCGACAATGTCGGTGGTGAGCATCTGACCGCCGCCCTGGGCGCCTTCAACGACGGCGGCCGCGCCGCAATCTGTGGCGCCATCTCGCTCTACAACTCGGCCGGCGACACCGGCGTGCGCAACATGTCAAACATCGTGACCCGCGGGCTCACCCTCAAGGGCTTCACCATGGGCAACTACTTCCAGTTCGCCCCCGAGTTTGGCGAAGCCATGCGCGGGTGGCTCGGAGACGGCAAGATCGCCTACGACGAAACCTTCTCCGATGGCATCGATAGCGCCTTCGACGCCTTCACCGGAATGATGAACGGCGCCAACACCGGCAAGGCCCTGGTTCGCCTGTAGCCCGGCGCTCGCCCGACTCAGGGAACGCGGTACCGTCGGACCCAGGCGTCCTCCGCCTCGTAGTCAAACGATTCAGTGCCATTAGCGCGAAGGAACGTTGGGAAGGCCTCTTTCCAATCTCTACCGTGCAGCGCAGAAGCTATCCAGCCGACGGTGTCGTTCAGAGTTCTGCCTAGTCCATGACGGGTTCGTAACCAAGACTTCGTGTCGCTAACGACATATCCATAACGAAGGGCTTCGGAACTGACCAGGGAGTCTCGCCCATGCCAGGGGAACCCGGGATTGCAAACGTTTCGGGATGATGATCGAGGATGTCATTGATCGCGAAGCCGATCTGCGCGGTCGTGGGGGCCTTCGGGTCTACGGCATTGAGGGCGCACCGCAACGGTCGGTTCGCGGCAAGGCGCACGAGTTCGGCGATGTTGACCGTGCTACTGGTGTGGAATTGGCTCTGACCACTCCAATTGAGAAGCTGCACGGGGCGATGATCGAGCGCTCGTTTAACGAACCACAGTTCCCGCGGATGGATGCTCCCTGGCCCGATAATGGCACTGGGTGAATTCAAGCGGTCGTCGCAACACTTGTTTCTTGCCGCGATCCTAGCTCGGTAGTGATGACCAGTGTGGGTGTGTTCCAGTTGAGG
>NZ_JANLVV010000104.1:0-43114 GCF_031364185.1 Salinibacterium sp.
GTACGGCCTGCGCAAGGGATACCGAGGTCGATTCGGGATGTATCTTCCGCCGCTACTCGAACTACTCGGTACGGCCGAACTCACCCACGACGCCCGCAACAACAGCATGCGAGCAATCTAGACATGTGAGTAATCTAGGCATTTGAATAAACCAGGCATGTGAGCAACCTAGGCAAGCGCATACATCGCCACGGCAGCGGTCGCGGCGACATTCAGCGAATCTATGCCGTGCGCCATGGTGATCGTCACCACAGTGTCGGCCGCAGCGAGAGCGTCCGGAGTGAGCCCATCCCCCTCCGCGCCAAGCACGAGGGCGACTCGCTCGGGTGCCGTGGCAGCAAACTCACGCAGCGGCACCGCATCATCGCGGAGGGCGAGGGCCGCGATGTGGAACCCCGCGAGCTGCGTCCGCGCGTCGCCCCACGGCCCGATGCGGGTCCAGGGAACCTGCAGCACCGTGCCCATCGAGACCCGGATCGCCCGGCGATAGAACGGATCCGAGCAGCGCTGGGTCACCAGGACCGCGTCGGCACCGATGCCCGCCACCGACCGGAAAATCGCACCAACGTTGGTCGGGTCCGCGATGTTCTCGAGAATGACCACCCGCCGCGCATTCTTGAGCAGTTCGTCGACTCTCGGCAGCGGTGGCCGGTACAGCGACGCGATGAGCCCGCGATGAAGCAGGTATCCGGTGAGCTGCTCGAGTAACTCCGGGGGACCGGAGAACACCGGCACGTCGTCACCCACCAGCGCGACGGCCTCGGCGACGCTCCCCCCGAGCGCGAGCACCGATCGCGGCCGGTGACCGGCTCGCAGCGCGCGCTCGAGCACGAGAGCCGACTCGGCGATGTACAGGCCGAGCCCCGTGCCCCCGGCTTTTTTGAGCGCGACATCCGTCTGGTGCGAATAATCAGCGAGACGTGGATCGTCGAGATCGGTGATCGGAATGACCGGCATCTCAGTCTCGCCCGGGCATGTCGACCAGCGCCGACCCGACCACGGTGGCTCCGCTCGCGGCGAGTCGCTTGAGCGCAGCCGCACTCGACGTTGATGAAACCCCGGCCACGAGGTCGCTGAGAACCCGCACTCGCCGGCCGGCGGCGATCGCATCAAGAGCTGACGCCAGCACGCAGTAGTCCGTGGCAATGCCGGCCACGTCGATGTCGGTGACTCGAAGTCGGTTGAGCGCATCCGGAACCGATTCGCCCTCCTCTGTGATGCACTCGAAAATCGAGTACGCGGGAGCGCCTTGGCCCTTGCGCACGTGGATCACTCGAGCGGGAAGTTCAAGGGCCGGATGGTATTCGGCCCCGGCCGTGTGCGCGACACAGTGCACCGGCCAGGTGTCGACAAAATCCGGAACATCGCTGAAGTGCCCGCCGTTGTCGTTGCCCATGTCGTGCCAGTCTCGCGACGCGAACACCTGGTCGTAGCGGTCAGAATGCTCCCGCACGAGTCGCGCGACACCGACGGCGACCGCACCACCGCCATCCACCCCCAGGGATCCGCCCTCGGTGAAATCGTTCTGCACGTCGATGATGAACAGTGCCGTGCTCACGTGCGCCACCCCGCTCCGGTCAGTTGTTGCTCAGGTTGTTGCCGCAGGCATAGACCGCCGTCGTGAGGGCGTCGAGGGCCTCGCGAGTGTCATAGGTGATGGCCTCGCCCAGGCCGTAGAACGCGAAACTGAGGAGGGTTCCGTCGGCTGCGGTCAGCACGCCGGCTAGCGAACGCTCCCGAAATATCCATCCGGATTTGGCCCGGACCGCCTCGCCCGCCACCGCATTATCGCCGGTGAACCGGTCGGCCAGATCGCCGGTCGCGCCACCCCTGGGCAACCCGTCCAGCACCACGTCGAGCCCCTTTTCGCCAGCGTTTAGCTTCACCGTCAGCTGCGCCACGAACAGGGGCGGCACACCGTTATTGGCGCTCTCACCGGACCCGTCCTTGATGATCAGCGCGTCCGTGCCCGTCATGGACAGCGTTGCCATGGCGCCGGAGATGGACTTCTGCAGAGAGGCCGACGTGCCGCCGCCGCCCTGTTTGAGGGAGACCGCACGGGCCAGCATTTCGGCGAGAGCATTATCGCTGCTCATCAGCATCTGGCTGATGAGCGTCGACGCAGGCTGGGATGTGACGGTAGCGAGAACAGTCGTGCCTGTCGCCGGCGCCCTGCTGAAGGTCACCCCGGTCAGGCCAGCCGCGGTGGCAAACGCCTGCCCGGCTCTCGCGATCGGGTCGTCCCCGCGCGCACTGATCAACTGCGTCGCATCTGCTCGATCACCGTCGACCATGAGCGCGGTGATGAAGGGGAGATAGCCCTCGGTGCGCTCGGATGTGGGCCACGACGAATCCCACTTATCCTCGGGATCCCAGAGGGAGGCATCGAGGACGATGCTGGTGACCGGCACTCCGGGGTGGGCGATCGCGTACTTGGCCATGGCGGCGGTCGCCAGGTCAGATATCAACGGCGCGCCGGCATACACGCTGTCTCGAGTCGTCGACAGCGTCGGGTCGCCGCCCCCGACGAGCACGATCGATCCTGGGGTCGTCCCGTCGAGAACCTTCGTCGACAGTGTCGCTTGTGGTCCGAGCGTCGCGATCGTCGCTGCCGCCGTCACCAGCTGCAGTGCTCCCGCCGGGCTCTGCGGCGACGCCCCTCCGCGATCGAAGAGCGTTTCGCCGGTCTTGACGTTGATCACGGATGCCGCAAGATTGCCCAGCAACGGATCAACCGCGGCGGCTCCGACGGTACAGGTGCGGAGTCGGCTCGCTGGCGGCAGCCCCTCGGGTATGAGCCGCGCGGCGTCCGCAGTGGCCACGCCAGTCGGAGTGACTACCGCAACGGTCGGCGCCTGCGACAGTGAGGCGCCGAAGTAAACCGCGCCGGTGCCCAGAATGACGAACACTATCGCGAGTGCGGTGACCAGCCATACGGTGGGATGCTTCGCCAGGAGTGCCCGCATTCCCCCGGCCGCCGGTGCCCAGGACTGCTGCGTGTCACTCACACGGCAATGATACCGAGGGCGCCTGGTGAATGCCGCGGCTTAGCAGGTGGTCCAGCGTGCTGCCGATCGCGTGAAGGAGTATGGCTCGTCAATACCGCCGTGGGTCAGGGCGAAGGCAATACACACCCCCGCAATGCTGGTGCCCGGGCGGTACAGTGAGGCGCGATGCGAGCTTGAATTCCACCACTTCTGCGCCACGGTTGCGCCAGTGTTTCCCGATCCGCCCGCGAGATTGCCGTCGCAACCGGTGCTGGGAACGCCGTCAATACGCACGGAGCCGATGTGCCCCCAGGCGTCAAGCACACTGGGGCTCGGCGACTCTGCCATCCAGAACAGTCGCGCCTCCATGCAGGAGTTATAGCGAAAATTGCCGTAGGGAATCGGGTCTAGGCAATTCGCGATCCGGATCGCGTTGTATTTGTAGGCAAAAGAGGCGAGGTCGTTCGAAGTAGTACCCGCCACTCCCCCGGCTGAGGTTATTCCCGGTGCCAGACCAACCGTTCCGCTGGCGACTGTGGGGCAAGCTTGGCCCTGCGGGCCGACCAGGGTAGCGATGGTCGCACCAGCTCTCGTGGTCTTGGCGATGATCACCCGCGGTGCTGCGACGACACGTGGTGCTGTCGGAACTGTGACCGGCGAAAGAGACGGCGCAGCCGAAATCGCGGCAGTCGCACTGGACCCGCCGAATCCCGAACCGCCGGCACCGACGAACGGAGACGTGAGAACGAGACCGGCGGCTAAGACCGACGTCAGAATAAAAAGCTTTTTCATAATGTGTATCCCCCTGTAGCACGATGGCACGATCCCCACGGTCGAGTGCCTTGGGGGTAAAGCTATGGCCTGCCGGACGCCGGTGGCAAGCGGCAGGGTACAGAACCTGCGGTTTCACCCTCTTTTTGGGGGCATCCCGCTGGTCAGGCCCGTTCATTGCGGGGTACGGCATCCGCAAGTCCAACCGACCGCAGCCTCCTGCCGAAGGACGCTACGTTTCCTTCACCCGGCACGAGGGCGAAGGGTGCGACGAGATGGTAGCGATTCAGCAGCCGGTCCAGCGCGCTGCCGATCGCGTGAAGGAGTACGGCTCGTCGATACCACCGTGAGTCATCGCAAAAGCGATGCACGCTCCGTCAACCCCGCTGTCGGGTCGATACAGCGAGAGTCGATGGTCGTACGAGTCCCACCATTTCTGGGCCACGGTCGCGCCGGAATTGTCTGAGCCACCGGCCAGGTTGCCGTCGCATCCGGCGCTCGGAACCCCATCTGCCCGCACAGAGCCCATGTGGCCCCAGGCATCAAGTGGGTCGGCGCTCGGTGACTCCGCCATCCAGAACAGTCGTTCCTCCATGCAGGAGTCATAGTAGAAGTTGCCGTAGGGAATTGGCTGCAGGCAATTCGCCACCCTGATCCCGTTGTATTGGTATGCGAACGACGCGAGGTCATCTGACGTTGTCCCTGCGACGCCTTGAGCGGAGGAGTACCCGGGAGCGCCGCCGACGCCGCCGCCAGCATCCCCGGGGCAACCCTGCGGCTCAGGAGCAGCCTGCGCCGCCGCCTGGGATTCGCCTTCCGCACCAGCACCCGCCGCGCCGGCGGCAGGCACATCCGCAGCGGCCACCGCGGCCGGTTTGGGCGCGGGCTGTTTCGGTACACGTCCTGAACTACGACCTAAGAATTTAGTCATTGCGGGCTTCGCCTCGAGAAAGGAATTTCCCGTCGGCCCATCGATTGCCGCGATAGTTGTTCGCTGATCGGAGGAGTCCGATGCCGGTATCGAGCTGAATGGTTGACCGTACAGGCCGACGTCTGCTGCAGCGGAGCTATCGAGCCCGGTGGCCCTGCCGCCCACAACCGCGAGAACAACGACTGTGACGGCGACGGCCGTAGTCAGGAATGCAGATTTCTTCATGGCGTGTACCCCCGTACGCAGTGGCGCAATCCCCACGATCGTGCGCCTTCGAGAACGTTATAAGCGCCAGGATGCTGTGGCAACCCATCAGGGGACATTTCTCACCCGGGATCCCCCGAACTGGGGGCGACTTTGTGCGTACGTGTCCACCGAAAGGGGGACATAACCCGCGAGTCTGGCGAAAGGATCGGAGCCGCCTAAGAGAATCGAACTCTTGACCTTCTCATTACGAGTGAGATGCTCTACCGACTGAGCTAAGGCGGCGGGCCCAGGTATCCGAGGCACAGGATGAGAGCTTATCCGAGTTTCATGCGGTCGACGACGCGAACAGGTTTCTCAGTTCGTCGAACGACTGCGTGAGCCGCTCTGAGAGTTGCGAGGGCGATTCCCCATCAGCCCAGCAGGTCCACGCGTGCCGCATTGCGGCAAACGACACAAGAGTGATGAGCCGTGACTTTTCGGCGAGGTGACGGACGTCGACAGCCAACGTCGGGTCATCGATCAGCAGACGGCGGGCCACCACCGCGGCGACCTCCTCCTCGAAGCGGCGCATCGTGGCCATGCGCATGGCGAAAAGCTGCGGATACTGTTTCAGGAGGGCATGCCTCCGGTGGAACATCTCGATGTCATTCGTGGAACCTTCGGTGGCCCTGATGAGAAGGCGGTTGATACCAGCGAGTAGTCCGCCGGAGGTGCCCGCGTTTACGAACTCCTCGACGGCGCTGCGGGAGGGCAGTTCGGGCGGATCACCCATCAAGGCCTCTTCTTTGGATGCGAAGTAGTTGAAAAAGGTGCGAGGAGAGACGTCGGCAACCCGGCTGGCTTCGTCCACGGTCACGCCGTCGAGACCGCGCTCCGCCACCAGTTCGAGCACCGCCAGTTGGATGGCCCTTCGGGTCGCGAGACGCTTGCGTTCGCGCAGGCCCGGCGCCGCGGCATCCATCGTCATGGCTCTATTCTTGCACGCTGTGCAATTTTGCGCCGTCGCGACGTTGAAGTGGATTCAATACCGGGTCTCAACAACACCGGGTCTCATCAACACCGGGGGTCATCAACACCGGGGGTCGGATGTCGGCACCGTGCCCGACACGAAATAGTCGTCAACAGCGGAATCCACACAGGCATTGCCCTTGTTGTAGGCCGTGTGCCCCTCACCATCGAACGTCACCAGGTGAGCGCTCTCGAGCTGTTTGCTGAGTGCCACGCCCCACTCGTACGGTGTCGCGGGGTCGCCTGTCGTTGACACGATGAGCACATCCGCCGCGCCAGCGCCCGTCAGCTCGGTGATCGGAGTGCCGATGTACTGATAGGGCCAGTTAATGCAGGTCAAATCCCCGACCGGGGGCGAAGATCGGTATGTCGTCGGCGACGCCGCCTGGAGTTCGACCTCCTGCTGGGCGAGCACAGCGGGGTCGGTTTCGGCAGG
Organism: Salinibacterium sp.; assembly: GCF_031364185.1. Classification (NCBI taxonomy): domain Bacteria; kingdom Bacillati; phylum Actinomycetota; class Actinomycetes; order Micrococcales; family Microbacteriaceae; genus Salinibacterium; species Salinibacterium sp. Next base: position 6,341 of record NZ_JANLVV010000104.1, read on the forward strand.
GTAGTCGACGCAGTAGATCGCGAGGAACGCCTCGAGCGAGTTGTCGGTGTATGTGCCGTCAGTATCACGCGAGTAGTAGAAGTCGGCGAGGAAGAAGGCGGTCTCGGTGGCTCCATTCTCGGCCTCCGAGAACAAATCATTCAGATACTGCCACGAATCCTGCGAATACAGGGCCGCGCTCATCGCGATGTCGAGGACGCCGGCATCCATCATCCGGCCATCGGGAGCGGCAACCGGGTTGGCGTCATACCGATCGTAAAGGGCCCGGATGCTCACCAGTGCTGCATCGACACCGTCAGTGAACGGGCAGTCGTCGAATAAGTCAGGACAGGCTGCCAGGTAGTTCTCGAGCGCCAGCTGGAAGCCCTTCGACTGCACAAGCCCGACCTGGAACACCGAGATCGAGGAATCAGTGGCGCCATCCAGCACGATGCGCCCAACCTTCGACGGGAAGTTCTCGATGTAATACGAGCCGATGTCGCTGCCGTATGAATACCCCAGGTAGTTCAGGGTCGTGTCACCCACGATGGCCCGCAACATGTCGAGATCGTGAACCGTGCTCTGGGTGTCGACGAACTGGAGCACGGGGCCGGTGTTCTTCAGGCAGGCCTGGCCAAAGTCGACGGCGGATTTTGTCACCTCGGTCAGCCACTCGGCGCTTCCCTCCGGCGCGGTGGGGAGGCCGAAGATGAACTGATCGAGACCTGCGTCGTCGTAGCAGGTTACCGGGGTGGAGCGCCCTACCCCTCGCGGATCCCAGCCGATGACATCGAAGTCCTGCTGCAACGCCGAACTCACGGCGAAGTCGACATCATCATGGACGAGGTCGTACCCGGAGGCGCCCGGCCCTCCGGGGTTGACGAACAACGAGCCTTTCGCCGTGCCCTTCGCGGCGTGGCGGGCCAACGCCAGCGTGATGTCCGTCTCCCTCGACGGGTTGGACCAGTCCATCGGCGCAATTGCCGTCGCGCACTGCGCCCCGTCGTCACAGTCCGTCCAGTTGAGCACCTGTTCGTAGTACGGTGCCAGCTCGGCCGCTACGGCCTCCCCCGTGGGTGTCGAGGTCGCGGACTGCAAGGCCTGTGGGCCGAAGAAGCAGCCGCTCAGAAGCAGCAGAGGGAGCACAGTCAGTGCGCCAGCGCGAACGGCTACTTTTCCGCGACGGGCCGTAGATCGGGAGGATGCTGAGGTCACATCGAGATACTAACGGGCGCGGCCGACGAGGCGGGAATCAGCATTTCGGATCTGCCGATGGGACCGTGCCGGCGATCAGGAAATCATCGACAGCGTTGTTCACGCAGTCATTCGACTTGTTGTACGCGGTGTGCCCCTCACCGTCATAGGTAACAAGATGACCGTTCTCGAGCGTCGCCGCCACCGTCTGAGCCCACGAGTACGGGGTTGCCGGGTCGTTGGTCGTGCCGACCACGATGATGTCGGCCGAGCCGGGCGCGACGATGGGAGTGCGATCCCGTTTCGACGGAACCGGCCAGTTCGGGCATCCCGTGCCACCCCATGACATTTGTGGGCCGAACACCGGGGCGAGCCTGGTTAGTTCGGCCGCTTCGGAACGCATCTGCGTGATGTCGCCATCACCGTGCGCGTCGAGGCAGTTGATGCTGATGAAGGCCTCGGTCTGATTTCCCGCATAAGATCCGTCGGGGTCACGCCCGTTGTAGGTGTCAGCAAGCTCAAAGGCGTAGCTCGCATCTCCGGTGAAGACCGTCGCGAACAGCTGTCGGAGTGAGCCCCAGTTGTCGGCGTTGTACAGCGGCAGGATGATCGCGGTAAACATCGCGCCGCTGCCGAGTTGCCGGCCATCGGCGTTCGCGATCGGGCTGGCGTCGAGGGCGTCGAGCAGTGCGCGAATCGTCGTCAGCGAAGCATCCACCGATCCGGAGAACGGGCAGTCTTTCTGCGAGCGGCAATCCTCCAGGAAGGCCTTCAGCGCGCTCTCGAAACCCTGCGCCTGCGTTGCGGTGCCCTCGAAATCGTCCGACGCCGGGTCAACAGCGCCATCCAGAACCAGCCGACCGGTCTTTGTCGGGAACAGCTCCGCATACACCTGGCCGAGCAGCGTGCCGTAGGAGTATCCGAGATAGTTGAGCTTCTCGTCGCCCAGGATCGCCCGGAGCATGTCGAGGTCGCGCGCCGCACTCGGAGTGTCGACATGGCCCAGTAGCGGCCCTGTGAGCTCGAGGCAGCGCTCACCGAACTTCGCGGTCGTCGCATTGGCGGCAGCGATCCACCCATCCGAACCGGGGGCGCCGGGCAGAATGTCGTAGATGAAGGCATCAAGCTCTGACGGGTCGCTGTAACAGGTCACCGGCGTTGATCGGTTCACGCCGCGGGGGTCGAAGCCGACGATGTCAAAGCTCGATTGCAGCCTCTCGTCGGTCGCGTAGTCGACAGTATCTTTGACGAAATCGAACCCGGATCCGCCGGGCCCTCCTGGGTTCACGAGCAACGATCCGAGAGCAGTTCCGGATGTCGCGGGCTGGCGAACGAGCGAGAGGTTGATCGCGTCGCCCCCCGGGTCGCTCCAGTCCAGCGGAGCCTCTGCGGTGGCACACTGCATCCCGCCATCACAGTTCGACCACGTCAGCACCTGGGTGTAGAACGGTTCGAGCCCCGGGGCCACATCCTCCGCTGTCGGAGTCGACGTCGAGCCCGCCGAGGGTGGCAGGAACCATGACACGCAGCCGCTCAGGGGCACCAGTACGATCATCGCCAGTGCCACGGCGGTAACGGCCCGTCGCGTCATGCTCTGCTCCTGCGGATGGCGGTGATGAGCATGGCCTCGAGGGCGAGTGCGGGTGGCACGTTACTCTCGATGCGTTCGCGGGCCGTGGCGATAGCATCCATCGTCGCCAGCGTATCCACGGCGGTGCACGAGATGCTCGCGGCCTGCATGCGGTCGAGAATACGCACATTGATCAGCTCCCCCGGGGCGCCGAGCTGAAGCAGCAGAATGTCGCGGTAAAGGGTGAGCAGATCGACCATGATGCGGTCGATGCCATCGCGCAGGCTACGGGTGGCGCGACGTTTCTGGTCGTCATCCAGATTTCTGAGCTGGCTTCTCAGCGCTGGCGGGATGGTGCCGCCGGGCTCGATGCCTAGTGACCGGAGCGCCGAATCACGCTCGTCAGAATCCCGCTGCTCGGTAATAGCGACGGCGTCCGCCTTCGCCAGCTCGAGCAGCGAGGAAGCCGCCATCACCGCGCCCGACACTGAACGAATTCCGAGCGCGAGATCGAGAGTGCGTTCTCGACGTTCCCGCGCGTCGGCGTTGGTGGCCAGCCGGTGCGCCATCCCGATGTGTGACTGGGCCTCTCGGGCCGCGCGGGTCGCGGTCGCGGCATCCACTCCGTCCCGGCGTTGCAGGAGCTCGGCAACATCGGCGACATCCGGAACCCGCAGCCGCACGGTGCGCACGCGCGATCGGATCGTCGGGATCAGGTCTGCCTCGCTCGGCGCACAGAGGATCCAGACCGTGCGCGGCGGAGGTTCTTCCAGTGCCTTCAGCAACACGTTCGACGTGCGTTCGGCCATGCGGTCGGCATCTTCGATGACCATCACACGGTACCGGCCGACGGACGGTGAGAACTGCGAGGTTGCGACCAGTGCGCGCACCTCCTCGATGGCGATGATCACCCGCTCGGTACTGAGCACGCCGAGATCGGGATGGGTGCGCGCGGCTACCTGTCGCGCGGCTGCGGCATCACCCTCGGGAGTGCCGGGGCTGAGAAGGGCCGCGGCGAAGGCATAGGCGAGGTTGGAGCGGCCAGACCCGGGCGGTCCCGTGATGAGCCAGGAGTGCGTCATCGACGAATTACCCGAGCCGCCGATCGCTGACGCGGATGCCGCTGCCTCGACGATCGCAATCGCGTCGGCCTGCCCCGTCAGTTCGTCCCAGACTGCCATCCGCCCAGCCTAGGTGGTGCGCCCGACAGCCTGGCCTACCCGGGCGTCGCTGGAGGCCGGCGTCGAGGATGGTCACACCCCCACTGCGGGTCCCGACTCAACCACGTCGCTGCCGGGCGCTGCGAGCGATCCGAGCCCGGGATGGCATCGAGATCGCCACTTCTGCTGGGTCTGCTGACGAAAGGGCAGCAAAAGTGGCGTTCTCGATGGGCGGGAGGCTCGGCGGGAGATACTGCGCGGGCATGGCAGTGTCAGGAACTGCTGAGTCAGGTCGTGAGCAGCGACTCGACCCGGGCGCGGATGGCACCGGCGATGGTCTCGACGGTGTCGCGCGCATCCAACACAAGGAATCGACCCGGCTCGGCCGCGGCCAGCTCCAGGTAGCCGGCACGCACCCGGCCGTGGAAGTCGTTCGCCTCGGCCTCGAGGCGGTCATACCGGGTGCGAGAATCGGCGAGGCGATCCTTGCCCGCGGCCTCGTGGAGGTCAAGCAGCACGGTGAGGTCCGGCAGCATTCCCTCGGTGGCCCAGAGCGAGATCTCGCGCACCTCGTCACCGCCGAGAACCCGACCGGCGCCCTGATACGCAACGGAGGAGTCGAGATAGCGATCCTGCACCACGATCTCCCCCCGCAACAGTGCCGGGCGCACTTTCGTTGCGATGTTGTGGGCGCGGTCCGCGGCATAGATCAGTGCCTCCGCGCGCGGCGCGATGTCACCGCGACGGTGCAGCACGATCTCGCGCAACTCAAGCCCGAGTTCAGTTCCGCCCGGCTCTCGCGAGACAATCACGGTATACCCGGCCTTCTCCAGCCAGCGCACCAGGATGTCCGACTGGGTGGATTTGCCCGACCCATCACCGCCCTCAAGGGTGATGAACAGCCCGGCCATTACTCCGACTTCGCGGCGGCTGCGGCGCGGGGGGCTGCCGGCTTCGCGGCAGCGGGCTTCTTCACTGCGGGCTTCTTGGCCACCGGTTTCTTCGCCACCGGTTTCTTGGCAGCGGGCTTCTTGGCCACGGCTTTCTTCGCTGCCGGCTTCGTGGCCGGCCCCTTGGCCCTCTTATCGGCAAGCAGTTGCACGGCGCGCTCAAAGTCGATGTCGTCGATATCTTCCCCGCGCGGGATGGTGGCGTTGGTCGTCCCGTCGGTGACATAGGCACCAAAGCGGCCATCCTTGATCCTGATCGGCTTCTCGCTCACCGGGTCAACGTCAAATTCCTTCAGGGCACTGGATGCAGCGCGCCCGCCGTACTTCGGCTGTGCATACAACTCGAGCGCCCCGGCGAGGTCGATCTCGAAGATCTGGTCTTCGGAAATGAGCGACCTCGTGTCGGCCCCTCGTTTCAAGTAGGCGCCGAAGCGACCGTTCTGCGACAGGATCTCGACTCCTGACTCGGGGTCCACGCCGACCACGCGCGGCAACGACAGCAGGGCCAGGGCGGTGTCAAGATCGACGGTGGCCAGATCCATTGAGGAGAAGATGGATGCGGTTCTCGGCTTGACGACCGCGACCTTCTTCGCTTTCTTCTCCTTCAGCTCACCCGTTTTCTTGTCGAGCACAAACTCAGCCTCAACGGGGGGCAGTTCGGGCTCGAGCTCGGTGACGTACGGCCCGAACCGCCCGTCCTTCGCCACGATCTGCTTGCCGTTGTCGGGGTTGAGGCCAATCACGCGGTCGCCCACCACCGGAGCGTCGATCAGCTCCCGGGCCTTCGCCGCTGTCAATTCGTCGGGCGCCAGCTCTTGCGGGATGTTCACCCGGCGCGGCGTCTCGGGGTTGTCGCCCGGCGCCTCCAGGTAGGGGCCGTACTTTCCGATGCGCAGGGTCACGTCATCCGCGATGGCGATCGAGTTGATCTCCCGTGCGTCAATCTCGCCCATGTTGTCAATCACCGTGCGAAGCCCGCGGTGCTTCTCGCTGCCGAAATAGAATCCGGTGAGCCACTCGACTCGGTCGGCTTCGCCGCCGGCGATGCGGTCTAGATCATCCTCCATGCCCGCGGTGAAGTCGTACTGCACCAGGTCGGCGAAGTACTCCTCGAGAAGTCGCACCACCGAGAAGGCAATCCAGTTGGGCACCAGGGCCTGACCGCGAGGGGTCACGTATCCGCGGTCGATGATCGTCGAGATGATGGACGCGTAGGTCGATGGGCGCCCGATCCCGAGCTCTTCGAGCGTCTTGACGAGGCTGGCCTCGGTATAGCGCGGCGGAGCCGAGGTCTCGTGCCCCTTGGCCTCGACTTCGACAAGGGTGAGCGACTGGCCTTCGGTGAGCGGGGGCAGCTTTGCCTCCGTCGGCTCTGCCGCCTCGTTGCGCACCTCGTCGTGACCCTCCTCATAGGCGTGCAGGAAGCCCCGGAAGGTGATGATAGTGCCGGTGGCGACGAACTCTGCCATCGACCCCGTTGGAGTCGGGCCGGCGCCGATGGTGATGGATGCCGTCGACCCTTTCGCATCCGCCATCTGCGAGGCGACCGTGCGCTTCCAGATCAGGTCGTACAGCTTGAAGTCGTTGCCGCGCAGCGCAGAAGCCACCTCGCTCGGCGTGCGGAAGGTGTCTCCGGAAGGACGAATTGCCTCGTGGGCCTCCTGGGCGTTCTTACTTTTACCCGAGTACACACGCGGCTTATCGGGAACGGTCTCGGCCCCGTAGAGCTTTCTGGCCTGGTTGCGCGCCGCATCGATCGCCTGCTGCGACAGCGTGGGCGAATCCGTACGCATGTAGGTGATGTAGCCGTTTTCATACAGAGACTGCGCCACGCTCATGGTCTGTCGTGCCGAAAAGCGAAGCTTCCGACCGGCCTCTTGCTGCAGCGTCGACGTGGTGAAGGGGGCGGCCGGGCGTCGAGTGTATGGCTTTGACTCGACACTCGTGACCGTGATCGGGACACTCGGGTCGCGTAGGGCTTCGGCAAGAGACTGGGCGGTCTGCTCATCCACGACGACCGAGTCGCCCTTGAGCTTGCCCTTATCGTCGAAGTCGCGCCCGGCGGCGATGCGTTTGCCGTCGAGCCGCACGAGCCTCGACTCGAACTGCTGCGGAGCCGCCTGGGGCGTGAACTGCGCGATCAGGTCCCAGTAGCCTGCGGTGACGAAGGCGAGTCTCTCGCGTTCGCGATCCACCACCAGGCGAGTCGCAGCGGACTGCACTCGACCGGCAGAGAGACCGGGGCCGACTTTGCGCCACAGCACTGGAGAGATCTCGTAGCCATAGAGGCGATCCAGGATGCGGCGGGTCTCCTGTGCGTCGACCAGTGCGGTGTCGAGTTCGCGGGTGTTCTCGGTGGCATGTTTGATCGCCTCTTTGGTGATCTCGTGGAACACCATCCGCTTGACCGGGACCTTGGGCTTCAAAACCTGCAGGAGGTGCCACGCGATGGCTTCACCCTCCCGGTCTTCATCAGTCGCGAGGAAAAGTTCGTCTGCACCGGCCAGCGCTCGCTTCAGATCGGCAACCGTTTTCTTCTTCGCGTCGGAGACCACGTAGTACGGCTCGAACCTGTTCTCGACGTCGACCGAGAACTTACCGAGCGAGCCCTTCTTCAGCTCCGGCGGCAGATTCTTGGGCTCAATGAGGTCGCGGATATGACCGACCGATGATTGAACCTCATAGCCATCGCCCAGGTACTGGGCGATCGTCTTTGCCTTGGTCGGCGACTCGACGATGACGAGTTTCTTCGTGCCCGGCACGGTACTCCTTGGGTTCAGACGAAAGAAAGGGCGGGACAGCCGCCATCAGCGCCACCATACACACACCAACCGCCTACTCACCTAATCCACCCCGGCACCGACAGGCCCCGCGGTCGCCACTGCCGTCACCGCAATCCCCAGCACCGCCCGACTTGCCGTCACGGTGACGACCAGCCCGTCCACAACACAGGCGGTGATCATTGCCCCGTTCGCAGCCGCCACGGTGGACGCCGCGTCACAGGGGAAGCCCGGAAGCAGTCCCACGGCGGTGTCGGCCGCGGCGAGCGCCGACGCATCCGCCGCACCGGCAACCGACCGCCGTGCAGCGAACCCCGCATACACGGGAAGAACCACCATGGTGAGCGCCACTACCGACCCGATAATGGCGACGGTGAGGATGGATCCCGCGCCGTCATCCGATGCCAGGCTCGATGGCGACCCGCCGCTCACTTTCCACCGCCGAGCGCACAGCCGGACGCGGTCAGGGTGATGCCAAGCAGCGTTCCCACTGCGGCGGATGACCTCACGGTCAGGGTTACGCAGTCCACGTCGCCGTCGGAGCGCTCGGAGACCGTCGCGCCCGGCATCAGCCGCGCGGCCGTGGCGGAGGCCGAGTCGCCCCGTGTCAGCGAGCGCGCGGCGGCGGAGGCTGCATCCTGCAGTCGCAGTTACTGCCCTGCCACCTGGAGGCCAGACAAACAGCAGGCGAGCACCAGGATGACCGCCGGCAGCGTGACCGCGAACTCCGCGGTCACACTGCCGCGGTTGTCGAGCAGTCGCCGGCGATCGCGCGCCGGCGGCGTCATCCCGGAATCGACAGCGCCGTGCGGATGATGTCGGTCAGCATGCCGCGAACCTCATCCGAGCGCATGATGACGACCAGCAACCCCGCAAACCCGACCGCCGCCATGGTCGCAATCGCGTATTCCGCGGTCGCCGCGCCACTCTCGTCCGTCAGCAGTTTTCGACCTGCCACACCAAGTTTCTTCACGATCTTTCCTCTCCTGCCCGAGCACATCGAGTCTTGCCCGGAGGGTCGCCGTGGTGAGAGGGCTGGAGCCGATTGGTGCAGAAGAGAGTGACGAAGCCGATGTGGACGAGAAGTGGGAGGTTACTTTGTCGCAGACCCGTAGCTGACGTATTTCCATGACCGAGGCACCAGGCGATTGGCAACGTGGCGATCGAACGAGGCCAGCTTGCGGCGCCGTGACTCGGTGTTTCCGAACAGGGCAAAAACGCCAGTGGTGTGGGTCTCGACGCTCGAGAATCCGCTCAACAGCGACGTCATCTGGGCGAGGGACAGGTAATGCCACGACGTTCCGCGAAGCCGGTACGCAATCGCCCGCGCCAGTCGATGAAATATCGTGCCGCGGATGTTTTCGGCGAACAGCAGGAGCCCGCCTGGCTTCAGTGACCTGAGAATCTGGGCCATCGCCTCACCCTGCAGCGACCCCACGCCGCCCAGCACCGACTTGAAGATCACCACGTCGAAATGGTTCTCGTACGGCACGGCGGTGACATCGATGTCGCGGTACTCGATCTGGGCAGAGACCCCGTACTCGTGGTGAAGCGGCGAGGCCATGGCTGCCGTATTCGCCAGGTTCGAACACACGACGGTGTGACCCCTCAGCGCAAGCCATAGCGACGGCCCACCCGGTCCGGCGCCGATTTCGAGGCACCGTAGCGGTGTCGCGGTTGGCGGCAGAGCGCGCTCCCAGAATTCGACCGCGGCCGACCACGTGCGCACATCCCACCCGAGGACATCCTTCATCAGGGCGTCGTTCGCCGTCATCGGTGCTGCATTATCGATATCGTCTCATCACTATCTCAGGCTCGCTGTCGCCTGCCGGTGCAGCCACAGTATCGTGACGAGGGCGATCGGTCAGAAGGAACCCACCGTCGACGAGATGACAGTCACCAGCAGGGGAAACACGCCCAGCACCATGAATGCGGGAAGGATGCACAGCCCCAACGGCAGCATCAACCGCACTGCCAGCGCTGCGGCCTGCTCCTGGGCATCGGCTCTGGCGACCCGTCGCTGCTCGTCAGCTTCACTGCGCAGCAACTCAGCGGCGGGCACCCCGGCGCTCCTGGAGAGCGCCAGCACCTCGTCTACTCCGTCGATCGTCGGCAGCCCGAACCGTCTGACCGCATCGTCGAGCACGACCCGAGCACGATCCAAAGACCCTCCACCGCTCACGGCGATCGCCATCAGGTCGCACCCGATCCCCGGAGCTGCCTCCTTCGGTGTGGCTTTGACAACCAGGCTCCTGTTCCAACGCTGGGCGGCGCCGATCAGCGCGACGCCAATCGCCAGGCAGCCCCATCCGATTGGCGTTGTGAACAGGGTTGCGAGGGTGTTAAACCCGAGGGCCATGCCGAACAACACTCCCACCGCGGGTAAAACCATCACCATTCTGGCGGTCGCGACGGGCGCCGCGAGCGCCACCCTGGCATCCCGTTGCGACTGGGCGAGGTCTCGCAGCGACCGCGAGTATTCGCGAAGGCAGGGAGCGAGTGGCGCTCCCGCCTGCGTCGCCACCGACCACGCGGCGGCAAGACCCCGCCAGGCGCCCGTCTCGATGGGATCGAGGCCCACCGCGGCATGGACCACGGCATCGGCGATAGCGGCGTCGCCCTCACTCGCTACCGTCACGGCGATGGCTGATCCCGTGGACACCGCCACGTGCTGCCAGGCTGAGGCCGGTGTCACCCCGGCTGCCAGCAACACGGCCAGTCGTTGGGTGACCGTCGCGACCTCGGCCAGGGTTTCCGGGCGCTGGCGCCTGCGCCGACGCACCGCGATCATGTCGACTCCGTCACGACGAGTCGATCACGATGATCAAGCGAGAACTCGCCGATCTGCACCAGCCGCCTCACACCGTCACTGCGCTCGATGTGAAGCACGGAACCGATCGCGCTCACCGCCTGCCGAGCGACCGCGGTGGAGCTGAGGTCGGCGAGCGCGCCCAACGCCTCAAGGCGCGCTGGCACATCGTCGAGGGAGTTCGCGTGCAGGGTTCCGGCACCACCATCGTGTCCGGTGTTCAGGGCGCCGAGCAGCTCGCGAATTTCGGCGCCACGACATTCGCCGAGCACGAGTCGGTCCGGGCGCATCCGCAGGGCCTCACGCAGCAGGCGGGCAAGCCCCAGCCCACCCGCCCCCTCAAGGTTTGCCTGCCGAGCTTCCAGAGCCACGAAATGTGGATGCCGCACCCGAAGTTCGGCGACATCTTCGATCGCCACAATCCGCTCGGTGGCGGCGGCCTCCCCCAGCAGTGCCGACAGCAGTGTGGTCTTACCGCTGCCACCCGCACCGGTGATGAGCAGGTTCTGGCGGGTAGCCACGAGCGACCTCACGACGGACGACGGAACGGTGCTGAAGAACCCCGCTCGCTCAAGATCGTCGAGAGAAAAGGGCTGCTGGTGAGGAATGCGGATCGAGAGCAGTGTGCCCTGCGGCGAGATAGGGGCGAGCACCGCATGCACCCGGATGCCGTCGTGCAGCCTGGTGTCGACGCACGGGTTCGCTTCATCGATGTGCCGACCGCCGAGGCCCACGAGTCTGATCGCAAGATCACGAAGCTCGGTCTCGAGAAAACCCAGGGATGCCTGCCTCTCGAGCCCGGTTCCGCGATCGACCCAAACCTCTCGCGCACCGTTGACGAACACATCGGTCACCGACGGGTCGGCGAGCAGCACCGCGAGCGGGCCGAAGTCACCTGTGCCGGAGCGTACGGCGGCGGCGGGCGGCGCGCCCGGACGCAGGGCAACGAACGGGGCTATCGGGGGTTCGGCAGGCATTCCTGCACGGTAGACGACCACAGCGTGGCATCTCGCACGAAATGAAGACCGGCGGCAGCCTCATCGCCAGTCCTCCTGTGGAGGAGTGGTCGCCTCGAGTAGCACCACCGCGTCTTCGAGCCAGAGAGGTCTGAAATTAGGCTTGAGAGGGGCGGCGCCCATTGGGGGGAACGGGCGCCGCCACGGCAACGCTGGATTGGGGGGAATCACTGGCGCTGCCAGCCAAATGTGACTTTGGCTGCCCCAGTGTACCGCACCATGACGAACGTGCAATGAGAGTTTGGGTAGGATCAAGAAGTTCACCTGTACACACAGTTCGCGGTTCCTGGCAGGCCGCGAGATCGACGAGGATCTGATGTCCACTAATTCGATTGACAGCCTGCTCCACGAAACCCGACGCTTTCCACCGAGTGCCGAATTCGCCGCATCCACGGTCGCGAGCGCCGCTCTGTACGACGAGGCCAGGCAGGACAGGCCCGCGTTCTGGGCCGATAAAGCCCGGGAGTTGTTGCACTGGCACACGCCATTCACCGAGACGCTCGACTGGTCGAACCCTCCCTTTGCGCGCTGGTTCGGTGACGGCACACTGAATGTCGCATACAACTGCCTCGACAGGCATGTTGTTGCCGGTAACGGCGACCGGGTCGCCATCCACTGGGAGGGTGAACCCGGCGACAGCCGCAGCCTGACCTACTCCGAGCTGACCGCCGAGGTGAAGCGCGCCGCGAACGCCCTTGCCAGCCTGGGAATCGGCCAGGGTGACCGGGTCGCCGTATACATGCCGGTCATCCCCGAAGCCGTGATCGCCATGCTGGCCATCGCGAGGCTCGGGGCCGTGCACTCCGTCGTGTTCGGCGGATTTAGCTCGGAGAGCCTCCGAAGCCGCATCGATGACGCCGGCGCAAAGCTCGTCATCACGGCAGACGGTGGATGGCGCAAGGGCACAGTTTTTCCGCTGAAAGCCGCCGTCGACGGGGCGCTGGAGAACGGCACATCCACTGTCACCAACGTCATGGTGGTGAGGCGTGGCAACAACGTGGTCGACTGGACCGAGGGGCGCGACCTCTGGTGGCACGACGAGCTTGCCAAGGCCGACCCGGAGCACGAAGCGCAGGGATTCGAGGCCGAGAACCCGCTATTCGTGCTGTACACCTCCGGCACCACGGGCAAGCCAAAGGGCATCCTCCACACGAGCGGTGGCTACCTCACCCAGGTCGCTTTCACCCATAAGAACGTGTTCGACCTGCACCCCGAAACAGATGTGTACTGGTGCACGGCCGATGTGGGCTGGATCACTGGCCACAGCTACGTCGTGTACGGTCCGCTCGCCAACGGCGCAACCCAGGTCATGTACGAAGGCACTCCCGACACCCCGCACCAGGGTCGCTGGTGGGAGATCATCGAGAAATACGGGGTGTCGATCTTCTACACGGCACCGACCGCGATCCGGTCGTTCATGAAGCTGGGCAGGCAGATCCCGCAGGGCTTCGATCTCAGCTCGATCCGCGTTCTTGGATCGGTGGGCGAGCCCATCAACCCCGAGGCGTGGATCTGGTATCGCGACATCATCGGCGGTGGCAGCGCTCCGGTGGTCGACACCTGGTGGCAGACCGAAACCGGTGGCATCATGATCTCCGCGCTGCCCGGCCTCACCACGCTGAAGCCGGGTTCGGCCCAGGTGCCCATCCCCGGAATCAAGATCGACATCCTCGGCGAGGACGGCACCCGAGTCGACCCACCGCAGGGTGGACTGCTCGTGGTGTCTGAACCCTGGCCCGGGATGCTCCGTGGCATCTGGGGGGATCCGGAGCGCTTTAAAGAGACCTACTGGTCGCGATTCTCGACCGATGGCGACTGGAAGTATTTCGCCGGCGACGGCGCGCACGTCGACTCCGACGGAGACATCGTGCTGCTGGGCCGAGTCGATGACGTGATGAATGTGTCAGGCCACCGCCTCTCCACGCAGGAAATCGAGTCAGCGCTGGTCTCGCACCACATGGTCGCCGAGGCAGCCGTGGTCGGCGCAGCCGACGAGGCGACGGGGCAGGCGGTGGTTGCCTTCGTGATCATCAAGTCGAACCAGGCCGGCGCGCACACCGCGGCTGAGGCATCCACCCTGCTGCGCGCCCACGTAGCCCAGCAGATCGGTGCCATCGCGCGCCCACGGCAGGTGTTCATCGTCTCAGAGCTGCCGAAGACCCGTTCCGGAAAAATCATGCGCCGCCTGCTGCAGGATGTCGCCGAGGGGCGCGACATCGGCGACACCACAACACTGGCTGACACCTCGGTGATGCAAATCATCTCGGACAAACTGAAGTAGCGCGTCGCTAGAGCCGCTCGGCCAGCAGTCGCTCGGCGGTGTCGATGTCGCTGAACGGCACCCTCTCGTCGCCGATGATCTGGTAGGGCTCGTGACCTTTGCCCTGGAGCAGCACCACATCGTCGGGGCCGGCGGCATCGATGGCCCACGCTATCGCCGTCGCCCGATCACGGATCTCGACGACGCGTTCGGGGTGCTCAAACCCCATCCGGATGTCGTCGAGTATGTGATCGCCATCCTCGAAGTGAACGTCATCATCCGTCACCACGACGAGGTCTGATCCGCTTTCGACGATCCTCGCCATCTCGGGCCTCTTGCCGGGGTCACGGTCGCCGGTCGCACCGAAGACGGTCACGATCCGGGTGTGACCCGATTCACGCAGGGCGGTGACGGCCTGCTGCACGGCATCCGGTGTGTGGCCAGCGTCGACCACGACGAGCGGCAGCGTCGGCGAGGGCTTCAGCCGGGTCATCCTGCCCACCACCGGCGTGAGCGGGCCGAGAACCTCCGCGATGCGCGCCGGCTCCACCCCCTGCGCATACAGCACACCGGCGACGGCCAGCAGGTTGTCGACGTTGAACCGCCCAATGAGTGAACTGGCGACGGCGTGCCTGGTGCCGTCGATCCGCAGGTCGAACCGGAGCCCCTCGGTCGTGAGTTGTACGTTCTCGGCAGCGACGTCCGCTCGAGCGTGAGCGTGCGAGGTCAGGCCGATGCGGCGGATTCCGTCGGCAAGCGTCACAAAGTGCTCACGCCCGAACGCGTCATCGAGATTGACTACCGCAGCCGTGATGCCCGGCAGGGTGAAGATCTTCGCCTTCTGTCGGGCGTATTCCTCCATGGTTCCGTGATAGTCGAGATGATCCCTGGTGAAGTTGGTGAATGCGACGATGTCGAACTCGACAGCGTCGACCCTGCGCTGCTCGAGGGCGTGCGAGCTGACTTCCATCGCCACATCCCGCACACCGCGCGCCACGAAGTCGGCCAGGAACTGGTGCACGGTCGAGACCTGCGGCGTGGTCATCCCCATGTTGATCCGAGGGTCGCCGGTCACCCCGGCGCCGAGCGTGCCGATGGTCGCCGACACCGTACCGAGCGCCTGCCAGGCCTGGGTGAGAAGGTGCGCCGTCGAGGTTTTGCCGTTGGTGCCGGTAATGCCGACCATGGTCATCGCCCGAGAGGGATGACCGGTGAAGTCGTCAGCCATGCGCCCCAGTACTGCCGCCAACCCGGTCACCGCGTGCACGTGAGCCGACAGCTCGGCGCCACCCTCGGTCGCGTCCACGAGCACGGCGGAGGCCCCTCGATCGAGTGCGTCCTGCACCCACGGCAGCGCCGGAGCGCCCGGCCGCCCCAGCGCGACAAAGATGTCGCCTCGGTCGAGCGAACGACTATCCTGCACCAGGCGACGGCCACGGATGATGACGCCCCCCAGTGCCTCGTCATACCGGCCGAGGTCGAGATCGTGCGGCCAAGCGCTTGCTCCGGCCTGGCCGTCCGACCAGACCTCGGTCACGCGAACTCGAAGACGAACTCGACCTCGACCGGCGCATCGAGGGGCAGCACGGCAACCCCCACGGCGCTGCGGGCGTGTATGCCGGCGTCGCCGAAGATCTCGCCGAGCAACTCGGATGCGCCGTTAATGACCCCGGGCTGGCCGGTGAATGAGGGGTCGGATGCCACAAAGCCGACGACCTTAACCACACGGGTGATCCTGTCCAGGGATCCGATGACGGTCTGGGCGGCCGCGAGCCCGTTCAGCACGCACGCACGGGCCATCGACTTCGCCGTCTCCGCGTCCACCTCAGCGCCCACCTTTCCGGTGGCGGCGAGCACGCCGTCGACGAAGGGCAGTTGACCCGAGGTATACACCAGGGAGCCGGTGACCACCGCAGGAACGTACGCCGCGACGGGCTTTGCCACGGGTGGGATGGCTAGACCGAGTTCGGCGAGCCGGGCATCCAGTTGAGACATCAGGATTCTTTCTTTTCGCGCTTCAGGTAGGCGACAAGGCCGCCTTCGGGGCCGGTAACCACCTGGACAAGTTCCCACCCCTCCGAACCCCAGTTGTTGAGGATCGCGGAGGTGTTGTGGATGATGAGCGGTGTCGTGAGGTACTCCCACTGGGGCATTTTTGGGCTTCCATTCAGCTTGACTTACGAGATCATCCCGTACCCTAACCCTATGTCTGCCCAAAACCCCCCTCGAAGAGGCGCCGTTACTGGTATCGCCGGACTCCTCGGTTTCAGCGTGCTTGCCGGAGTGCTCGTGACCGTGATGGTCGCCCCCGCGATCGCGGTAACGGGCGTGACCGCCTCCTCGACCATAGGTGTATTCGACAGCCTCCCCGAATACATCAACATCGGCCAGCAGCCCGAACGCAACGAGATTTGGGCCACGTACACCGGTGAGGGCAATGTCAACGGCCACGCCCTGATCGCCACGATCTACGACCAAAACCGCGAAGAAGTGGGATACGACGAGATTTCGCCCTTCGTTCTCGCCGCGACAGTCGATGGTGAGGATGCGCGGTTCTTCGAGCATGGTGGCGTGGACGTGTCTTCCGTCATTCGTGCCGCACTCAAGAACGTACGGGCCGGAAGCGTCCAGGGTGGAGCGTCGACCCTGTCGATGCAGCTCGTCAAAAACATCGGCATTCAGAACGCGTTAAACCTGCCGACCCAGGACGAGAGCGATGCAGCCTACAAGATCGCGATAGAGGAGTCGTTCGATCGCAAGCTGAAGGAAATGAAGCAGGCGATTGGGCTGGAGAAGAAATACACGAAGAAAGAAATTCTCACGGCGTACTTGAACATCGCGAATTTTGGTAGGGCCACATACGGAATCCAGGCCGCGGCGCAGCGCTATTTCAGCGTGAACGCCAAAGACCTGACCCTGCCCCAGGCAGCAAGCCTCATCGCAATCGTGCAGTACCCGAACCAGCGCAACCTCGGTGACCCGGAGAACTACGCGGCCAACCAAGATCGCCGCGACTACATTCTGACGTACATGGCGAAGGCGGGGAGCATCACGGAGGAGGAGCGCGACGCCGCGATCGCTGTCCCGGTGGATGCCACTACCGTCCTTCCCAAAGAACCCAGCAATGGGTGCATCGCCGCTAATGACTACGCGAAATTCTTCTGCGACTATGTGAAGAAAAGCATCAAGGACTTCGCGTTCCTCGGCGCCAGCGTGGATGAACGTGAGGCGAACTGGAAGCGCGGCGGGTACAAGCTCTATACGACTCTTGATCTGGACGTGCAGATTCCGGCGCAGACCGCCACCTGGACGTATGCGCCCAACACCGTGACCGACTTCGAGCTTGGCAGCGCCACCTCGACCGTGCAGCCCGGAACCGGTCGAGTGCTGGTGATGACGCAAAACAAGCTCTTCGACGACACCGAGGAAGGCATCGGGTCGGTCGGCACGGCCGTGAACTTCAACACCAGCTATTACTACGGTGGATCTTCGGGCTTCCAGCCCGGCTCGACATACAAGCTATTCACCCTCCTGGACTGGCTGAAGGCGGGTAAGGGGGTCAATGAACGGGTGAGCGGTAATCCGAACCGACAGGAGCCCTTCAGCGCATATAAGGCGTGCGGAGCACCCGTCGAAGGCGGAACCTTCCCTTTCAAGAACAACGCCGGCGAAACCGGTACGTACACGATTCGCAACGGAACAGTGAACTCGGTCAACGGAGTATTTTTCTCCATGGCCAAGCAACTTGACCTCTGCGACATCCGTGACGTAGCTGCCAGCCTCGGCGTGGAACGAGCCGATGGTAAACCGCTGGAGACCAACCCGACCTCGATCATCGGAACCAACACTGTTACGCCACTGAGCATGGCCGCCGCGTACGCGGCGGTCGCCGCGAACGGCATGTACTGCAAGCCCATTATCGTCGACACTGTCACCATGCCGGATGGGCAGAGCGTTGTGGGACAGGCGCCCGAGTGCAACCAGGCCATCGGCGCGAACATTGCCGACACGGCCATCGACGTGCTCAAGGGCGTGATGGTGACCGGCAACCAGGTCTACTCGAACCCAGACGACGGCATCCCGATTTTCGGCAAGACCGGAACAACTGACGATGCTCGGCACACCTGGATGGCCACCGGAACCACCACCTCCGGAACAGTTGTGTGGGTCGGAAACATCGTTGGCGATTACAACATCCTTGACACCGAACAGGCTGATGTGGCGGGAATCCGCCTTCGGCACTACATCATGGAACCGACGGTTGCCTCACTCAACGCCAAATACGGGGGCGTCGACTGGCCCGCCCCCGATCCCGGGCTCATGAGGGGTGGCGGCCAGGCCGTCCCCGATGTGACAGGCATCTTCGCGAAGGCGGCACAGACAGCGCTCGAGGGCCTCGGCTTCTCGTATGCGGATGGTGGTGCGGTCGACTCGAGCCTCGAGGCCGGACGAGTGGTCAGTACCGATCCGGCCGCGGGAACCGTCTCAGCAAAGGGTGTGACCGTGACGGTCTACACGAGCAAGGGCAACCAGATTCCGTTCCCCGATGTGGTTGCCGATGGCAAAACGAATGACTTCAATTCCGCGAAGTCCCTCGTGCAGGCGGCGGGCTATCCCACCGTGGTGCAAACCTGCGCTGCTCTCGCTCCTACCTCCGGGCCGGGGCCGGTGCTTCCCACCGATCCCCGGGTGGGGAAGGTGCAGTCGAGCACTCCCGCCGCGGGTGCACCCACCGTCCCGGGCGCAACGGTGACGCTGGGCGTCGGCAAGATCACCTGCCCGTGACCCCGTCGCCAGTGCGGGCGACCGCGACGACACTCGGCGTCGCAGCGATCGCCGGTGCCGCGGCCTTTGCCTGGGGTGCGCTGGTGGAGCGCAACCGTTTCACGATCCGGCACGAAACCGTCCCCGTGCTCGACCCTGGGGCGCGGCCGTTGACCGTGCTGCACCTCGCTGACCTGCACATGGCGCCCTGGCAGCACCGGAAGCAGGAATGGGTGCGCTCGCTCGCCCTGGTCGAACCCGACCTCATCGTCAATACGGGCGATAACCTCGGTCATCCGGATGGTGTCGAAGGCGTCGTGAGGGCCCTACAGCCTTTTTCCGGGATACCCGGGGTGTTCGTCAACGGATCCAACGACTATTTCGGGCCCCAACTGAAGAACCCCTTCCGCTATTTTGGTGGCCCCTCGGCGAAGCCAGAAAGCGCATCCATACTTGACACCGAGCGCCTCGAGGGATTCTTCGAACAACAGCTCGGATGGCTTTCTCTGAACAACACCGCCCGCGCGATGGATATCAGGGGCTCACGACTCGAATTCTTCGGAACCAACGATGCACATCGTGGTTGGGATCGGCTCGACCGACTACCGGGTGTGATCGAAGAGATGCGTGAAAACGTGGGCTGGCAGGACGAAATCGCTGGGCCCGAACCAGTTGCCATCGGCGTCACGCATGCCCCCTACCGCCGGGTACTCGATTCGTTCGTCAACTACGGCGCCGAGATGATCTTCGCCGGGCACACCCACGGTGGCCAGGTCCGCATCCCCGGCCAGCCCGCCCTCGTCACCAACTGCGATATCCCGAGGGCACAGGCGCAGGGCCTGAGCCTGTGGCACCACGCCCGCCGCGCGGCCTATCTCAACGTGAGCGCAGGCATCGGTACATCCATCTATGCACCCGTTAGGTTCGCCTGCCCACCAGAGGCCGTTGTCGTGACTTTGACCGCCGGAGATTTCAGCTATTCTTGAAGAGTTCGCGCTGTGGTGCGGATGATCGGGGTGTGGCGCAGCTTGGTAGCGCGCTTCGTTCGGGACGAAGAGGTCGTGGGTTCAAATCCCGCTACCCCGACCAAAAAGTGGCGCAGACCGGCGATGTTTCGTCGGCCGGCGCCACTCTGGGTCTCAGGTTTTTATAGAGTTACCCCGAAATCATCCCGCGCTTCGGGAGTTATCGGCAAGAACGTGTGGATCGCTCGGACAGGTCATGCGCGTCCTGCCCAGTCTGTTCGTTGCCAAGGTCCTTCTTCGACCTTGACGCTCGTGTCGTAGAGGGCCGGTACGGTTCGTTGTTCGATGGCTGGTGCGCGGTATTTAGTCTCCGGTGGGTGTGCGTGGTTGTGCGCTTGAACGAGAGGTATGTCTTGGAGTAGCAGCAGGGGATTCGAACTCTGTGCGCGAAGGAGGACTGCAACTGTCCCGTTGCCCTCGGCACACACAATCGGGATTAAACCCTCTACCCCGCAAACAACGGGGAGAGGGCGCCCCGAGCTTTGGGCAAGCGAGACTAGCCGCTCAATGCCCGCGACTTGCACTGTACGGGTACCCACAAGACTTAGGGTCTGCTGCACTGATTGGTGACAGTTTCTAGTCACGCAGCCAGGGCGGCTGGCGTGTTTATGATGGCCTCGAATTCGACTGGGGTCAAACGGCCCAGGCGGGCTTGCCGGCGTCGTCGGTGGTAGGTGCGTTCGATCCAGGTCACGATCGCGATTCTCAGCTCCTCTTGGGTGGTCCAGGAGCGACGGTTGAGGACGTTCTTCTGCAGCAGGCTGAAGAAGGATTCCATCGCGGCGTTGTCACCGCAGGAGGCGACTCTTCCCATGGATCCGACCATCCGGTGGCGGGCCAGAGCACGCAGGAACTTTCGGCTTCGAAATTGGGATCCACGATCGCTATGGATCACGCAACCGGCAACATCACCGCGCATCGCGACGGCGTTATCGAGCGCGTTCACGGCAAGGCTGGATTTCATTCTGGAGTCGATGGAGTAGCCGACGATCTTGTTCGAGAATACGTCTTTCACGGCGCAGAGGTAGAGCTTTCCCTGATTGGTAGTCCGGTGCTCGGTGATGTCGGTAAGCCAGAGCTGGTTCGGGCGCTCGGCGGTGAACTCGTGGCGAACGCGACCGTTGGCGTCGGTCACGGTGCAGAGGTCGTCGTGGACGGCGGGGCCGGGTTTCTTGCCGCCCCGGCCCCGTTTCTTCCCGAACGCGCTCCACCAGCCGTTGGCCGATGCGATCCTCCACGCAGTCCGATCCGCCATCGCCTCACCGGCCCGACGTGCTTCGTCCGCGAGCAGCCGATGCCCGAACTCCGGGTCATCTTTGTGCGCGTCGAACAACGCGTTCGCCCGATAACCCTCCACGACCTCGCTGGGCGTGACCGGGCCCGCCAGCCACCGGTAATAGGGCTGGCGGGAGAGCTTCAACACCCGGCACGTCACCGTCACGGGAATCCCCGAGACAGCGAGCTCCTTCACGAGCGGGTAGAACCTTTTCCCGGCAGATTCGCCTGCGACAGATACGCTGCCGCCCGACGCAACACCTCGTTCTCCTGCTCCAACAGACGGATCCGCTTGCGCGCTTCTCGAAGCTCAGCCGCCTCCGTCCGACTCTGGCCAGGTCTGTCACCATCATCGACCGCGGCACGCTGCAACCACTTCTGCAACGTCATCGTGTGAACACCGAAATCTTTCGCGATCTGCTCGATCGTCACACCAGATTCACGACCACGCGCAACAGCGACCACATCTTCACGGAACTCTTTCGGATAAGGCTTAGGCACAACAACATCCTTCCAGCCCACCCATCAGGGCAAGCCAACTCAGATGTCACCTACTCGTGTAGCAGACCCTTCTGAGTCTGACGCCTAGTGGTCCCTCAAGCCATTAAGTGGCTCTCGTGAGCGATCGTGGAGTGCCCAACGCTGGTGCGCCACCGCATCATGGCGCGTGGCATGTCGATAGTGATGAGACCAACTAATATCGATCCTTCATCACCGTCACGCGTGAAACCGGCGACGAAGCGTTTGTCGCGAACCGAGCCTTCCAGAATCTTCATTCCTGTTCCGAGCGCGGGAATTCCCGATGCTTGGATGCGCATTCCATGTTGATGAGACCAAAATCGCGGTATTGGCGTGAACTGCGACGCGGCAGCGCCGGCAAGGAGGGAATTCGCGGCCGCCTGGCCCATCTCGACTGCGTTGATCCAATGTTCGACTCGGCGTGGGATGGTGTCGAAGCGGTGATTGGGCCAGCGGGCGACGTCACCCGCTGCAACAACACCTTCGACTCTAATTCCGTCGGTGTCGAGAACGTGTCCCGTAGCATCGCAGCGAACACCGTCCTCAATGTCCAGCCCTGAGCCGTGCAGCCATTCCGTGTTGGGATCAGTTCCGACGCCGATCACAACGAGGTCCGCATTTATTGTTTCTTGGTCGTCGAGAGTCAGTCGAGCGCCTCGCGGAGTTTCTGTCCATCCGCTGACTCCGACGCCGAGATGAAGTCTCACACCATGTGACCGGTGCACATCCCCGATCACCGCGCCGATCGGGGCGCCAAGGGCTCGGTGCAGCAGGGTGGCGCTGCGGTCGACGACTGTCACGGCAATGCCGCGCTCTCGAGCGGTGGAGGCTATTTCGCACCCCAGGAATCCGCCGCCAACGACGGCTATGCGTCGGGCTTTGGTCATCATCGCGTCTATTGCACGTGCATCGTCGATCGTTCTCAAAGTCGACACGTGGGGTGAGTCCATGGGTGCTTCGGGCAGATGTCTAGCGCGCACTCCGGTGGCGATGATGAGACCGTCAAAGGCAAGGTCTGGTCCGCTACTAAGGTGAATCGTGCGTCGGGCCAGGTCGAGGCCGAGGGCCTGGTGACCAAATCTCCAATCAACGTCGAGGTGCGTGTAGCTCCTAAAGGAGAGGTCACGTGCGCTCGTGTGTCCGGTGAGGAGGCCTTTCGAGAGAGGGGTCCGGTTGTAAGGCGGATGGGTTTCCTCGCCAACCACTGCGATCTCGCCGCGGAACTCCATTTTGCGGAGCCGCTCGGCCGCCGACAGGGCTGCCAAGCCCGCTCCGATGATGACAACTCGTTCCATTGGGGAGTTCATGAGCCTTCTCCGGTTAGCGTGATCGCTTGCATCGGACACAAGCGCGCCGCCTGTTGAGTTGCGTCGGCATTTTCCGGATTTGGACGCGTGGAGTATCGAAGTCGTCCGTCGACTCCCAACTCGAATACGTCGGGCGCTTCTTGCTCGCAAATGCCGTAGAGGTGGCAGAGGCGGTTGTCGACACTGACCAAGAGCGCAGCGGTCGTCCTTCCGGTGCCCGAGGGCCTCCCCGAACTTTTCACTTTTCTGCCGGCGCAATCCGAAGCCCCACAGCGGTAGTCGCCGGAAGGACGCGAAGGATGAACACGAGGAGGCAGGCCGCGGCCAATCCAATAACCCCAACTCCCAAGATCCCGAAGGATTGGACCTCGGGCGAGGCCATGAAAGTGTGAATCAGCGACAGGGCGAATGCTCCGTACGCGAAGTAGTGCACGATGTGCCACCGTCGATAGCCAAGCTTTCGCTGCACAACGATGGACAGTGCTACAGCCAGCCCGAGATCGAGGCCCACGATGCCGAGGCCCACACTGACCTCTCCACCGGCAACGAAGGGCACGATCGCATTGATCAAGCCGAAGTTTTCGCCGGTCTGGAAGATATACGAAATACCGTGAAGAGTACCGAAAGCGAGGGCAGTGACTGCCAACACGATGTGCGTCGACGATATGGCGTTACGACTGACCATCCGTTTCGCCCATCCCATCGCGGTCAGAATGCCAAAACCAATCGTCAACGCCATCAAGCCATAAGACAAATAACCGGCAAGTGTTGCGATGTGCCGAATGCCCTGATCGTACTGTGCATAGTCCTCGCTATGCATCGCGGGCATGCTGAGCTGGAAGGCCAGCGCTTTAACGGTGTGGGGCGTAAGGGGCACGTGTTCTCCTGAATTGGGGATTGGTAGACTCGCTAGAGGAAGTCGTACTCGACGTAAGAGTAAACTGATCTTACACATCGTAAGACACAGTTCCTGTGAGATGAAACGGAGTTGGTGACCAAATGCGGCGAGAAAAAGGATCACTGGAGACGGAAGTCTTGACTACCCTGTGGTCAAGCGGCGTCCCACTGTCAGGTGCCGAGGTTCACGAAAGAATCGATGCCGCGAACTTGTCGTACAAAACTGTTTTGACTGTTTTGATTCGGCTGCAGGCGAAAGGGCTTGTCGTCAACGAAAAGGCGGGCCGCGCCTACACCTACCGACCGGTGCCGGACAAGTCAGACATCGCAGCCGAAAGGATGGCCGGGCTGCTCGTCCGAGGAGCTGACCGCTCCGCAGTACTTCAGGGCTTCCTCGACGCGATTGACCCCGTCGATGAAGCCATCCTCCGGAGGCTGTTGCTCCAATCGCGGGCAGACATCGCACCATGATTTACAGCCTGTACATTCCGCTTGTAGTCGGCTGCCTCATGGGAATGGCAGCTCCCGGAGTTGCTCGCCGCCTGGCCCCCGCCGCTGCGACGAGATTGCTTTCTGCGGTCGCTGTCGTTAGCGCCGCGGCCACGACGGGGACGCTGGTACTACTCGCGGTTGGCGGCATGATTAAGGTTGCGCCTCTCTTTGGGATCGGAGCCAGCCGGGAGGCCCTTATCGACGGGCGAGACGGGGTTCCATGGCCGGTTGGGGTGGCCGGCGTCGTCATGCTGCTTGTGTTGATCATGAGAATCAGCCTCACGGTGTCACGCGAACGACGAATCGTGAAAGATCTGAACGAGCTGGTCGACGAGCATCGTGGCGGTCTCATGGTCCTGGACGATCCTCGGTTTTACGCCTACGCCGTCCCCGTGGGTATGGGCACGATCATCGTTTCGACAGCGATGCTGAACTCTCTCACCGAGAACGAGCGGAAAGCTCTGTTGGCGCATGAGCGAGCTCACCTCAAGCACCGGCACCGCCTGCACCGCACAATAACCTCACTCGCAGCGGCAACTAATCCGTTGCTCAATAGAGTCCACCGCGAAATGGAATTGCAGACCGAGCGCTGGGCAGACGAAACCGCTGCAGCGCAAACTACGCGAGCTGTGACCGCAACCTCACTTGCCAAGGCTGCCCTCGCGTCAACTGGCAGCCCCAAGGCGGCCCTGGCATACGTGTCCAACCACGTGCGAGATCGCATCACCGCTCTCGCCGTTCCGCCCCCGATCAGTAACTGGAACCAAGCCGTCCCGATCGCTATCGCCGGTGTGGTGATTTCGGTCGCACTCTTAGACGCCGTCCACGCATGCGCGACGGTTTTGGCGCTGTGGTACCCCTAACACCAAGAACTTCTCTTGGGATCGGTGCACTAAGCCCTGACCTGATGGGATTGGAGGATTCGGCGTAGATCCCTTCATGCTCGTCAGGAGTACCAGCCAGACCGCAAGAACTTGGATATGGTGGTTGCGATATTCCTCAAGAGATGCGCTCTGCGCTGGAACAGAAGGTCTGGTCGGTGTCTGCATATTGGGTTGTCGATGCTTTGGATCGTCGTTTCAACCAGCGCCTTGCGTTCGACAAGTCCTGGGTCTGAATCGGTTCCAGCGACTTCGAAATAGCGCTTTCGGGCCTCCATTTCCGGGTCGAGTCTGCCATGCTTCTTCGCGGACGACTGCGGCCGATCGCTCCTTGCGAATTTGCGGGCTGATACTTCCCAACTGCGTTCTCAAGGTAACGAACACTTGATCCAGCTGTTCCCGTTCACATCGGCCGGGAACAAGCCCGCCCTCGAGGTCAGCCCGCGCGGCTCCCGAAAATACAATGATGCTTTTTCCGGATTGTGTGAGGGCCGCCAACTGCTGTTTTTCGGCCCCGCTTAATTGGATCGCCGCCCATTTGGAAGGTGAAGGGACACCCGTGCAGGTCGCGCTCGATCTTGGAATGTCCAAAGCAACCCTCTACCGCCGGACGCGGATCCTGGGATTGCGGCGGATCAATTTGCCAAGGAGACCCTGGCCAGGCGACGCCACCAAATGGCGATCTCGGAGCACCACCAAGTAGCTTCCACCGCCACGCAATAGTCACTCGTATCGAGAAGATGCGGTAGCGCTGTCAGCGAGTTTGGATCTTGCACAACTTCTGCGCCGTTTTCAGGTGCTCATCGTCCTCGTCGATTGGGCCCTCGCCACTCGGTCGATGGCGACCTGGTCACCATCGAAGATGTACCGATCACCGATCCGTCTCGCATTGAACACCGCCTTGCGACCGCAGCGGCAGATCGTCTTGAGCTCTTCCAGCGAGTGGGAGATCTCGAGTAGCCTCCTGCTTCCCGGGAACGCCACGGTCTGGAAGTCGGTGCGAATTCCATACGCCAGCACCGGCACTTCTCGGGAATCACAATCCTGAGGAGATCGTCGACCTGCCCCGATGAGCCGCCGCCGATACAGCACTCCGCCGGAGGCCCGTAATCCTCCTCTC
Source organism: Salinibacterium sp. (assembly GCF_031364185.1). Taxonomy (NCBI): domain Bacteria; kingdom Bacillati; phylum Actinomycetota; class Actinomycetes; order Micrococcales; family Microbacteriaceae; genus Salinibacterium; species Salinibacterium sp. The sequence continues at coordinate 32,339 of NZ_JANLVV010000104.1, forward strand.
TGTGGTTCGTAATTCGTCCAGTCTAAACCTCGTAATCCGTCCACTTTGAAGTTCGCAAAGCGTATGGTGGGAGCGTGCCCAACTACCGTGCCCGTGTCGCCGACGCCGAACTTGCCACCAAGATGCGCGCCGTCGGCGCGGTCCTCATCGAGGGGCCGAAGGCATGCGGGAAGACAGCGACCGCTTCGCGCGTCGCCGCCACAGTTTTCGATATGGATCGGGATGCCACAGCACGCGCGTCGATCGAACTGAACCCGGCCTACCTCTTCGACCGTCCTACGCCCATCCTCTTTGATGAGTGGCAAGTCAACCCTGAACTGTGGAACCGAGTTCGGCGTGCAGTCGACGACTCGGATCGCGGCCGCGGCCTGTATCTGTTGACTGGGTCCGCCACCCCGCAAGAGGACGTGAATCGCCACTCAGGGGCGGGCCGAATCGGGACGCTGCGGATGCGACCAATGAGCTTATTCGAGTCGGGACACTCCAACGGCGAGGTCTCACTCACCGCGCTGCTGGAAGGCACAAAGCAACTCGGCAAGGATAACGGCCTGACCGTTCCCGACCTGATGCAGCGCATCGTCACTGGGGGCTGGCCCGCCCTGCTCGATGCCGACGAAACCGAAGCCCGGGGCTGGATTGAGGACTACCTCCGTCAGATCGTCGAAGTGGACATCCCGACATTCGTCGGGCGTCGCGATCCCCGAACCCTTCAGCGAGTCCTGGCGTCACTCGGTCGCTTCGTCGCACAGAGCCCCGCCACCCGCACCATCGCCGCCGACGCCGGCGGCGAGAGGGGGCCGATCGCGTCCGACACGATCTACAGTCATCTGGACGCGCTCGACCGGCTCCGTTTACTCGACGACTCAGAAGCATGGCAGCCCCACATGCGATCGAGGTCTCGACTGCGAACAAAGGCGACGCGCTATTTCGTTGACCCCTCGATAGGTACGGCCGCGATTCACGTCGGCAGCGACGACCTGCTTCGCGACCTCAACGCCGCTGGGTTCCACTTCGAGGCACTCGTCATCCGCGACCTGCGTATTTTTGCTCAGGCGCTCGGTGGGCGCGTCGACACGTGGCGCGATGAGGCAGGCAACGAGGTCGACGCGATCCTCACCCTGCCCGACGGGCGCTGGGCGGCCGTCGAGATTAAGATGAGCCAAAACGACGTCGATACCGCAGCGGCGAATCTCATCAAGTTCACAGAGCGCGTCGATACTGCGCGCCAAGGCGAGCCAGCAGCACTCGTGGTTATCACCGCAACCGGCAGCGCTGGCGTGCGCAGCGACGGTGTCCACGTCACGCCGATCACGGCAATTGCGCCCTAACTGCGCACGCTGCTCGACGCGCCCTACGCGAAGTCTGGATCCGGTGCGCTCCGGTAGCTGAACTCGGCCCTCGGGCGCCAGCCATTGTTGAGTACCCCGTCGCTCTCGTCGAGGTAACATGCGCCGCACAGGGACTCGTAGGTGACATCCACCCCGTCGATGGCGACCTGGTCACCATCGAAGATGTACCGATCACCGATCCGTCTCGCATTGAACACCGCCTTGCGACCGCAGCGGCAGATCGTCTTGAGTTCCTCCAGCGAGTGGGAGATCTCGAGCAGTCTCCTGCTTCCGGGGAAGGCCACGGTCTGGAAGTCGGTGCGAATGCCGTACGCCAGCACGGGAACCTTTTCGAGGATCGCGATCCTGAGGAGGTCGTCGACCTGCCCCTCCGTGAGAAACTGCGCCTCATCGACAAGCAGACAACTGACGGCTGACCCGGTGCGCTCGATCACGGCGGCACGTTGTGATCGAAACTTCTGCAGGATGTCTTCGTCAGGGGAGACCGTGAAATCCACAGGCCTGGATACCCCGAGCCGCGACACGATGGCTGCGTCGCCTTTGGTATCGACCTGCGGTTTGGTGAGCAGTACGTTTTGGCCGCGCTCCTCGTAATTGAATGCTGCCTGCAGCAGGGCCGTGCTCTTGCCGCTGTTCATCGCACCGTAGCGAAAGTAGAGCTTGCTCAATCGTGCTTCTCCGATCAGCGCACTGTGGTGCGGTTAGTGCAGGAATCCGTCTTCGGCCGCTCGCCTGATGAGTTCCGTTTTCTTGCTCGCCGGACGATCGACCTTCGAGTACTTCTCTCTTACACGTCGAAGATACGTCTTCGCGGTCTCGTACTGCACATTCATGCGTTCTGCCACCTCAGGCGTGCTCAGGCCGGAGGCGTATAGCGTGAAAGCCTGGGCCTCCCCCGCGCTCAATTTAGGACGTACCCGATTGGTTGCCCCGGTCGGACGAGGCCGCCAATCGCGCTTCTCGGGATCGGGTGCCACCCCCATCGCCGCGCGCGCGGCCTCCATCACATCTCGCATCGGCAGGGTTTTTGCCAGGAACGCGACGGCGCCGGCGGCCAGGGCACGCTCACGCGTTTCGGGAGAATCGAGACTCGACAGCACGATCACCTTTGCACCGGCTGCCCTGCACGTGCGCACTCGAGCTTCAATAGAGACCGGCTCTTTGAGCTGGAAGTCGAGAAATACGAGATCGGTAGGAAAGTTGTTACTGTGCACGAGTTGCAGCCAGGTACTGGCGCTGAGCACCAGGTCGAAGTCGGGCGCGTTGGCGGCAATCCAGCTTCCGAGGCTGTCGAGCAGCACCTCATGGTCGTCAAGCACGGCCAGGCGCACGCGCGTGGGCGTCGGTTCAGTGACGTCGGTGGGCGGAGAATCAGTAACTGTCATCGGGCATTCCTTGTGTGCTGGTACTGGCGAAGGTCGCGACGACCGCTGAGTGACGGCGGTTCACCCTGCTCCAGAGCGTCGAATCATCCTATGATGACAGGCTTTGACCGGTGCCCAACAGCCCACAAGCGGGGTACACGATGCGGGGGACGCCATGGGGGACAGACTGTCAGAAGAGTGCCGCCTGCACCACCGCGGCAGGCGGCGTTTCGCACACACCGAGCGTTCGGCCGGGTCGCCTTCGATGATCCTTCGGTGATCGGCACCATTCAGGCGTTGATGTGAAGCGTCTCCGCGGTGCTCGCGATGGTCTGACGGGCAAGCTCCGGCTGGTCGGCGAGCGATTGGCCGTAGGTCGGGATCATCCGCTTCAGCTTCGGCCCCCAGGCATCCATTCGATCGGGAAAGCACTTCTCCACCAGGCCGAGCATGATGGGAACGGCGGTGGATGCTCCGGGCGAGGCTCCCAGCAGTCCGGCGATGCTGCCATCGGCGGATGACACAACCTCGGTACCGAACTGCAGCACGCCGATCTTCTTCCTGTCTTTTTTCATCACCTGGACCCGCTGGCCCGCGGTGATCGTGTACCAGTCTTCGGGCCTGGCATCCGGATAAAACTGCTGGAGTTCGGCGAATTTTGTCGATTTCGACGCCACAAGCTGGCCGATAAGGTATTTCACCAGACCCAGGTTTTGCACGCCCGCTGCGACCATCGGAATGACGTTATGCCACCGCAGCGAGGCGAACAGGTCGAAAATCGACCCCGTCTTCAGGAACCTGGGGCTCGCACCGGCGTAGGGGCCGAACATGAGACTGCCCGTGCCATCCACGACTCGCAGGTCGAGGTGCGGAATCGACATCGGCGGGGAGCCCACGGCGGCCTTGCCGTACACCTTGGCGCTGTGCCTGGCCACGATCTCGGGATTATCGGTGCGCAGAAACTCGCCGCTGACCGGGAATCCGCCGAAGCCGCGGATCTCTTTTATTCCAGACTTCTGCAATAGGTTCAGCGCGTAACCGCCGGCGCCCACGAACACGAAACGTGCGGTGATCGGCCGGATGGGGGTGCCCCCGATATCGCGGCGCATTTTCAGCTTCCACAGCCCATCGCGGGTGCGTGTGAGGCCGGTGACCAGCACCTCGGTGTTGAGCTTGGCGCCGGCGGCGGTCAGGTTCTTCGTCAACAGGTGCGCGAGCGAACCGAAGTCGACGTCGGTGCCGGAGGCGATCCGCGTCGCCGCGATCGGCTGCGACGTGCTGCGGCCGGGGATCATCAGCGGCGCCCACGAACGGATGACACGGGCATCCTCACTGAATTCCATCCCCTGGAAAAGTGGATGATCTTTGAGTGCCTCGAAGCGCTTGCGCAGGTATTCAACGTTCTTCTCACCCCACACAAAACTCATGTGCGGGGTCGCGTTGATGAACGAGGTGGGTTCGGGCAGCGCGCCACTCTCGACCAGGAATGACCAGAATTGGCGGGACACCTGGAACTGCTCGTTGACCTTCACCGCGCTGGAGATGTCGATCGAACCGTCGGCGCGCTCGGGAGTGTAATTGAGCTCGCACAGGGCGGAATGGCCGGTGCCGGCGTTGTTCCAGGGGTTGGTGCTCTCGAGGGCAAGATCGTCGAGTCGCTCGAAAATCTGAATATCCCAGTCAGGCTGGAGCTGCTGCAGGAGGGCACCGAGGGTGGCACTCATGATGCCCCCGCCGATGAGGGCGACGTCGACGGGTTTGCTCACCTGCCCAGTTTAGCGCCGCTCAGAGCCCCATCCCCGCGAGCTTCTCGTTCATTCGCACGGCCATCTCGGCATAGCCTTCGTCATTCGGATGTAGGCCGTCACCGGCCATCCACTCAGGGTGGCCCTCGATCCAGCGCGACGCACCCGGGATGTAGTCCGCGTCGATCACGGCGGCCGCATCCCGAACCCAGCTGATGATGATCTGCACCGACGCGGGCCGCTCATCCATGTACCAGAACGGTTCGACCACGATGAACCGGGCGTCGGGCAGAGCCAACCTCATCCTGTCGAAATCGCTGGTGATCTGGTGCCTGATCTCGTCGGCCTTACCAGCGAAACTGAAATTGTCGTTGAGGCCCATGGTGATGAACACGATGTCGGGATCGTCATCGATGACCTGGCTGGGCGCATCACCGTTTCCGAAGATGGATCGGTTATTGATGAAGCCGAGGCCGTTCACGCTCGGGTTGAACTCGCTCCAGCCGCGCTGATCGCAGACGATGGTCGACCACCGGAGTGACTGTTCGGTTGCGCCGGTGCCCAGCGTGTACGAATCCCCGTAGAACGCTACCCGAGTCGCATTCGGGTCGCGGGGCTTCTCGGGCGGGTCGGGCAGTGACGCCGGAGCGCACCCCAGCAGCGACACGGCCGACGTGATGGCGAGGATGGCAGACACCACGGCGACAATGACAGTTTTGCGAGAGCCCATGCCCTTCTCTTCGACACCGCCGGCCAACCGGGTGGGAAATTCGCGCTCTCGCTAGGCTGGGCCGGTGGCCGAACTGCTGATTCACGGTGCGAGGGGACTCGACGCCCGCGGCCAGGTTGACGATTTCTGGATGCTCGCCGCCGACGGCGTCATCACCGAAACCGGTAGCGGCCGCGTCCCGGATGCCACGACCGGGGGCACCCGCATCGTTGATGCTCACGGACACTGGCTCGTGCCCGGCTTCATCGACCTCCACGGGCACGGCGGCGGCGGGCACTCCTTCGACGGCGGAGCCGACGACATCCTCGCCGTCCTCGCCACCCACCGTGCGCACGGCACCACCCGCTCGGTGCTGAGCCTTGTGGCGAACCCGCTCCCCGCCATGCTCGCAAGCCTCGAGAGGATTGCGGATCTCTCCGTGTCAGATCCCCTCATCCTCGGCTCACACCTGGAAGGTCCGTTTCTCTCGCCCGCCAATCGTGGCGCCCACCACCCCGAGTATCTCCGCGAGCCGAGCCCGGCGCTAGTCGAGGAGTTGCTGAACGCCGCGCGGGGAACCCTGCGGCAGATCACCATCGCGCCCGAACTGTCCGGGGCACTCGAGAGCGTGGATGTGCTCGTCGAGGCCGGAGTTGCCGTGGCGATCGGGCACACGACCGCCGACGAGCGGCTCGCGCACGAGGCGTTCGACCGGGGCGCGAGAATCCTGACGCACGCGTTCAACGCCATGCCGGGCATCCATCACCGGGCGCCGGGGCCGGTCATCGCGGCGTTCGACGACCTGCGAGTGACACTGGAGGTGATCCTTGACGGCACCCACGTGCACCCACGCGTCGCGCGCCTGGCGTTCGGGGCAGCGCCCGGTCGTATTGCGCTGGTGACCGACGCCATGGCCGCCGCAGGATTCGGGGACGGCGACTATACCCTCGGTTCCCTCGCCGTCGACGTGCGCGGTGGGCTAGCAATGCTGCGTGGCACTGACACCATTGCCGGATCCACCCTCACCCAGGATGCAGCGTTGCGCACCGCCATCACCGTGGCCGGGATTTCCCCCGCGGATGCCGTCGCCGCGCTGACCCTCACCCCTGCTCAAGCGCTCGGGCTCGATCACCGACATGGGCTGCTGGCCGCGGGTTTTGCCGCGGACGCCGTGCTGCTCGACAGTGCCTGGAACGTGACGGGCGTCTGGGCCGATGGGCACCGGCTCCAGACGACCCCCTCACCGGCCTAGAAGATCACCCAAATGAGCTTCGTCGAGCTGACCGAACCAGCTACAGCGCCGTCACCCTCGTAGGCCGCCTTCACGACGTACACGCCCGACGTCAGTTTTGGCAGCTTATAGCTCACCGTCCCGTCGGCCGCGAGCGTAAGCGGGGTGGTCGTGGTGCGGCCGTTGATGGTCAGCTTCACGTTCCCGGTGGCTGCCGAAGCGGCTAAGGACGTTACCGCCACCTTTGCCGTAGACGACTGCCAGGAGAAAAACACCCGGCGGCTCAGAGACAATGCTGTAGTCGACTCGTAGCGCACCGTCACGGCCTCCGAGGTGGCAGTTCCCGGCGGAAGGCCCGCGGCGCTCGCCGTCACAACGACGGCGAGTTTATTGCCCTGGTCACCTTTCACAACCGTGTATGCAGATGCCGTGGCGCCTGCAAGGTCAACCCCATTCGACTGCCACTGGTAGGCGAACGTGAGCCCCGCGGTGTCCCATTCCCCCGGCGACGCCGCGAGTTTATTGCCGACATCCGCGGCACCCGTGATGGCCGGAGCGACGAGGTTGAGCGGTGCACTCGGCAGTGGAGCCTCACCCGTCTTCACCTGGACGGCGGTGTAACGCCCCGTGGTGCCGTAGCTCACGATGCCGAGATAGGTCGACTGGGGCACCAGGTCGGCCCACGACGCGACGAACGTCACCGGGGTGCCCTGTACACCAGCGAGCACGGGCGGAGTGAGCGTGAGAGGCGCACCACCCGCAACCACTGAGGTGACCGTCAGATCCCATGCAGTTCCACCGGCCGCCGCAAACACGTCGACCAGCACCTGGTACCGTGCGGCTTCGGGTGCGATCAGATCGACTCGCTCATCGGCTGATCCTGTCGCCGACTTCCACGCCATCACCGGCTTTCCGTCGGCATCGAGCTGGTTCACGGTGAGGTCCAGATCTGTGGTGTTGTCGATGGCATCGAGATCGAACCTCGCGAACTCAGCACCGGCCGGGACATCGACGAAGTACTCGCCGGAACCGCCGGTGACAGCGCTGCCGGAGTGCACAGTCTCGACACCCTTGGGGTCGGGCACCAGCACACCCAGGCTGAGTCCGGATGTCGCGAGCGGGATGTCGCCATCGGCGCCCGGGGTCACCGTGACATCCACCGATCCTGTGATGCCCGTGCCATCCACACCGGCGGGCGCCACAATCGCGACCGGCCGCACCGCGATGGGGCTGCGGACGGTGGTCTCACCCGAGGTCCAGGTGATCGATCCGGTGGCGAACTCATCCAGCGCAGCGTCCGTGCGTGCGAAGGTCACGGTGTATGTCGCCGTTTGTCCGGCAGCACCGAATTCGAGCGTCGAGGGCTCGACCACGGCAGTGACGCCGTTCAGGCCGTCGACGGTTGAGGTGAACGTGCCAGCCTGCGTCGACGTCACGGTCCTGGTGACCGCCTCCGGCGCCGTCAGAGTGCCGACGGAGATGGATGCGAGGTTCAGGTTGCTGGGATCGACCGGCGCGACGCCAGCGTTGTAACCGAGTGCTTGAAGGTAGGCAAGCCAGTCCGGCGTGCCATTCAGATAGAGCAGCCCAGGCTCGAAGAATCGGGTGGGATCAACCTGACCCGCACCCTGGATGAAGGGATCGCTGACAGCAGCTCCCGCTGCATCGAGAGTGTCACCTGCCGTGGTCATCATCGCGGACTTGACCTCAGCCGGCGTCGCGTTCGGACGCTCCCCGAGGTACAGCGCCGCAAGCCCCGCAATGTGCGGGGCGGCCATCGAGGTTCCACTGAGGAACTCGAAGGTCGGGGCCGTCGACTCCTGGTTGGGGCCGGCCGCAAGGATCGACACGCCCGGCGCCGAGATATCCGGCTTCAGCAGGTCGCTGCCATCGGCCAGCAGCGGGCCCCGAGACGAGAAGCCGGCCACCTGGGGTGCGGGCGGCGTGTACGACGTCTGGTTTCCCGTCGTAAAGGTCACGGTCGCTCCGGGCGCTGCCGCGTAGGCCACGATCTGGGCGCGATACACAGAGTCAAGGTGCACGGTTGGCACAGCGTGGAGGTCGGTATCGATCGAGCCAGGGGTGCGGTTGACGAGAAGCATCCCGATGCCGCCGGCCCGGAGGACCTCCGCTGACTTCGCCGTCCGGTTGTACACGCCACGGTCACAGACCACGATCGTGCCGGGGGGCACCGTCGTGAGCGAAGAGGGGCCACAGAGATTGGCATCGGTCACCCCCGGGGCCGCATACGCGGTCGAGTTCACGAGAGCGCCGGTCAGTGGGGTCGCGGCCAGGTCGAAGTTGACGGTGATGGATGCCCCGGCAAATGCCGTGCCGTCGCCCAGAGTCGCCGTAGCCTCGTACGACGGTATCGTCGATGCCGCGACCGTCGTGATCCACGGGCTCGCGTTGTCAAGAGTGGACGCGGCGGGCCCATCGTTTCCGGCGGATGCCGCCACGAACACGCCCGCGGATGCCGCACCGAGGAACGCCTCATCCGTCGGCGAGAAGGTGGTTTGTGCCGCACCCCCACCGATGGAGTAGTTGATGACGTCGACGCCGTCGGTGACCGCCTGGTCGATTGCTGCCAGCAGATCGGTGGTGGTGCAGCCGTCGTCGGTGGTGACCGTGGGGTCGGGCCCGGACCAGCAGACCTTGTAGACGGCGATCTTCGCCGCGGGAGCGACACCCGTAATCCTGCCGAAGTCGATTCCCCCGACGGTTGCGGGGGTGGCCACATTGCCTGCCGCGGTGCTGGCGGTGTGCGAGCCGTGTCCGTCGCCGTCACGTGGGGAAACGAATTCGCCGGGACCGGTGCCCGCGTTTCCGAGGCGGTTGGCCCCGAAACCATTGAGGAAGTAGCGCGCGCCGATGACCTTCGTGCTGCAGTCGCTGGCGGTGAATTGCTCCCCGGCCTGGCAGACACTGCGGAAAATTCCACCATCGCTTTTGGCGAACGTGATCGTCTGGCCGTCAAGGTAGGGCGCGGGCGCCGCGGACCCGACGAGTGGCTGTCCCGTGAATGCCGGATTCTCGGCGGCAATGCCGGTGTCGAGCACGCCGACGACGACGCCATCGCCGGCCTGGTCGGCTCCACCGATCGACTCCCATACGCCACCGGGGCCGTCGAGGCCTAGGAAGCTGGTGGAGGGAACGGCCGTGATGTGCTTCATCTCGTCGAGGGTCACCGCGATCACGCCTCGGTTTCCCATCAGCTGAGCGGCCTGGGCTGACGTGAGGTCTGCCGAGAAGCCGTTCAATGCGGTCGTGTACGACGCATCGATCGTCACGCCCGCGGCGGTCGCCACGGCCTGCTGCTTTTCGGTGAGGTAGTCGCTGTACTTGAGGGCCGGGGCACGGCGCATGTTGAGCTGATCGCCGCCATCAGGCGAGGTGGCCGGATACCCGGGGATGCCACCGTCGTACGTCGCTACGGCCGCGTCACTGAGGGTGACGATATAACGGCCGGGTTCGAGCGCGGTCTGCCCACTTCCTCCGGGAGCGGACAGTGCTGCCCCGGCAGTGCCGGCCACCAGACCTGCTGCGAGGAGGGAGGCGGTGGCACACGCCGCAATGAACGAGCGGATGGTGGGGCGTGCGGCGGCACGGTCAACTCGAGTTCTCACAGGATTCCTTCGTCATTAAAGGTTTGGCACACCGGAGGCGGTTGAGCCCACTTTCGCTACCCTAGTGCATAAAACACCCCCAAAATGGGGTAGACCGCCGCCAATTTACGCCGTGCAACAGCACCCGGCCAGGTGCCTCCAAGCAAACCCACAGGTGAAGGGACATGCTTAGAGATACGACCCGCACCGACCAGGAGATCCCATGCGCGCACGCCATATCAGACGCCCCACCGTCGCTGTATTCGCTGGCCTTTCACTCGTCGGTGCCCTCGCCGGCTGCAGCGGAACCGCCGACGCTACGCCGAGCACTGCCCCCACAGAGGGTTCGAATAGCCCGTCCCCCGCCAGCACGGCGAGCGCTGCTCCCGCGAGCAGCGCAGGCGCCTACGTTGACGGCAGCTACACCGAAAGCGGCAGCTACCAGTCCCCTAACGGCACCGAAAGCGTGGATGTCACGATCACTCTTGCCGGGGACGTCATCACCGCAGTCGAGGTGGTCGGTAACGGCGAGAGCCGCGACTCGCAGCGCTACCAGAGCGAGTTCATCGGCGGAATCGCGGCCGAGGTGGTCGGTAAAAAAATCGACTCGATCAACGTCAGCAAGGTCGCGGGCTCCTCACTCACCAGTGGCGGATTCAACTCCGCCGTCGACGCGATTAGGGCAGACGCTGCCGCCTAGCGTGCGGTTCGACGCGATCGGCACTGCCTGGCACGTTGACACCGCCGAGCCGATCGCGGCACAGCTTGGTGCC
>NZ_JANLVV010000106.1:0-1555 GCF_031364185.1 Salinibacterium sp.
ATCGGCATCCTGCCCGAAGGAGACGTCATCGTTGACGGCGATACCATCGTCGATATCGGCTTGAATCTCGCCGACCAGGGCGCCGAGATCACCGACGCTCGAGGGATGATCGTGACGCCCAGTCTGATCGACACCCATCGCCACACTTGGCAGACCGCCCTGCGCCAGATCGGCTCCGACTGGACTCTCAACGATTATGTCGCAGTAGTGCCCCATAAGGTGGTGTAGCCCGGTGGCTGGCTGCGTCTGATGGACGTGGGCGCGGTCACCGTGGTGTTCCTTCGAGGAAATTCCTACATCCCTCTCGAAAGGCATCAACACGATGACCGCTCCACATATTGTCGACCCTGCTGGCCTGCTTTCCGAAGCCCTCACTGAGGCGTCTCCGGATCTGATGCGGCATCTGCTGCAAACGATGATCAACGCTCTGCTGTCCGCTGATGCCGATGCTGTTGTCGGTGGGGAGTGGGGCAAACCCAGCCCCGACCGGGTGACGCAGCGCAATGGTTACCGGCACCGCGAGCTCGATACCCGTGTTGGCACGATCGACGTCGCCGTCCCGAAGTTGCGGTCCGGCACCTACTTCCCAGAGTGGCTTTTAGAGCGCCGCAAACGGGCCGAGGCCGCCCTGATCACAGTCGTTGCAGACTGCTACCTCGCCGGGGTCTCGACCCGCCGCATGGATAAACTCGTCAAGACCCTCGGGATCAACTCACTCTCGAAGTCGCAGGTCTCCAGAATGGCGACCGATCTCGACGAAAACGTCAACGAGTTCCGTCACCGGCCGCTAGGCGATGCGGGCCCGTTCACCTTCGTCGCCGCTGACGCACTGACCATGAAAGTCCGCGAAGGCGGACGAGTCATCAATGCTGTTGTCCTCGTCGCGACCGGCGTCAACGCTGACGGGCGTCGCGAAGTTCTCGGCATGCGGGTCGCAACGTCGGAGACCGGCGCAGCGTGGAACTCGTTCTTCGCCGACCTCGTCGCCCGCGGCCTCACCGGTGTCCGCCTCGTCACTTCCGACGCCCATCAGGGCTTAGTCGAGGCGATCGCGGCGAACCTTCCCGGAGCGGCCTGGCAGAGATGCCGCACCCACTACGCGGCGAACCTGATGAGCGTGACACCGAAGAGTCTCTGGCCGGCCGTGAAAGCAATGCTCCACTCGGTCTATGACCAACCTGATGCGGCCGCGGTGAACGCCCAGTTCGACCGGCTGCTGGACTACGTCGACGGGAAACTCCCCAACGCACACGAGCACCTCGACACCGCCCGCGCCGACATCCTCGCGTTCACGAGCTTCCCCGAGGGCCTATGGCAGCAGATCTGGTCCAACAACCCCAACGAGCGACTCAACCGCGAGATCCGGCGCCGCACCGACAGCGTCGGCATCTTCCCCAACCGCGACGCCATCATCCGCCTCGTCGGCGCCGTCCTCGCCGAACAAACCGACGAATGGGCCGAAGGACGCCGCTACCTCGGCCTCGACATCCTCGCCAAAAGTCGCCTGCACCTCATCGACGGAATCGGGAACGAGGTGATCGACCAACCCGCCCTC